>NZ_UFRM01000001.1:2020000-2227799 GCF_900444945.1 Actinobacillus lignieresii
TGCAAGGTATAGACCCGAAACCCGGTGATCTAGCCATGGGCAGGTTGAAGATTGGGTAACACTAATTGGAGGACCGAACCGACTAATGTTGAAAAATTAGCGGATGACTTGTGGCTGGGGGTGAAAGGCCAATCAAACCGGGAGATAGCTGGTTCTCCCCGAAATCTATTTAGGTAGAGCCTTGAGCGGACACCTTCGGGGGTAGAGCACTGTTTCGGCTAGGGGTCCATCCCGGATTACCAACCCGATGCAAACTGCGAATACCGAAGAGTGATACTCAGGAGACACACGGCGGGTGCTAACGTCCGTCGTGGAGAGGGAAACAACCCAGACCGCCAGCTAAGGTCCCAAAGTACTAGTTAAGTGGGAAACGAAGTGGGAAGGCTTAGACAGCTAGGATGTTGGCTTAGAAGCAGCCATCATTTAAAGAAAGCGTAATAGCTCACTAGTCGAGTCGGCCTGCGCGGAAGATGTAACGGGGCTAAAACTAGTCACCGAAGCTGCGGCATCAATGGAAACATTGTTGGGTAGGGGAGCGTTCTGTAAGCGGATGAAGGTGAATCGAGAGGTTTGCTGGACGTATCAGAAGTGCGAATGCTGACATAAGTAACGATAAAACGAGTGAAAAACTCGTTCGCCGGAAGACCAAGGGTTCCTGTCCAACGTTAATCGGGGCAGGGTGAGTCGGCCCCTAAGGCGAGGCTGAAAAGCGTAGTCGATGGGAAACGGGTTAATATTCCCGTACTTGGTATAACTGCGATGTGGGGACGGAGAAGGTTAGGTTATCGCACTGTTGGATGTGCGTTTAAGCCGGTAGGTGGGTGTTTTAGGCAAATCCGGAACACCATTCAACACCGAGAAGTGATGACGAGGTTCTACGGAACTGAAGTAACCGATACCACGCTTCCAGGAAAAGCCACTAAGCTTCAGGTTATACTAAACCGTACTATAAACCGACACAGGTGGTCAGGTAGAGAATACTCAGGCGCTTGAGAGAACTCGGGTGAAGGAACTAGGCAAAATAGCACCGTAACTTCGGGAGAAGGTGCGCCGGCGTAGATTGTAGTGATTTACTCACGAAGGTTGAACCGGTCGAAGATACCAGCTGGCTGCAACTGTTTATTAAAAACACAGCACTCTGCAAACACGAAAGTGGACGTATAGGGTGTGATGCCTGCCCGGTGCTGGAAGGTTAATTGATGGTGTTATCGCAAGAGAAGCTCCTGATCGAAGCCCCAGTAAACGGCGGCCGTAACTATAACGGTCCTAAGGTAGCGAAATTCCTTGTCGGGTAAGTTCCGACCTGCACGAATGGCATAATGATGGCCAGGCTGTCTCCACCCGAGACTCAGTGAAATTGAAATCGCCGTGAAGATGCGGTGTACCCGCGGCTAGACGGAAAGACCCCGTGAACCTTTACTATAGCTTGACACTGAACATTGAATTTTGATGTGTAGGATAGGTGGGAGCCTTTGAAGATGACACGCCAGTGTTGTTGGAGGCGTCCTTGAAATACCACCCTTTAACGTTTGATGTTCTAACGAAGTATCCGGAACGGGTACTCGGACAGTGTCTGGTGGGTAGTTTGACTGGGGCGGTCTCCTCCCAAAGCGTAACGGAGGAGCACGAAGGTTTGCTAATCACGGTCGGACATCGTGAGGTTAGTGCAATGGTATAAGCAAGCTTAACTGCGAGACGGACAAGTCGAGCAGGTGCGAAAGCAGGTCATAGTGATCCGGTGGTTCTGAATGGAAGGGCCATCGCTCAACGGATAAAAGGTACTCCGGGGATAACAGGCTGATACCGCCCAAGAGTTCATATCGACGGCGGTGTTTGGCACCTCGATGTCGGCTCATCACATCCTGGGGCTGAAGTAGGTCCCAAGGGTATGGCTGTTCGCCATTTAAAGTGGTACGCGAGCTGGGTTTAGAACGTCGTGAGACAGTTCGGTCCCTATCTGCCGTGGGCGTTGGAGAATTGAGAGGGGCTGCTCCTAGTACGAGAGGACCGGAGTGGACGCATCACTGGTGTGCCAGTTGTCTCGCCAGAGGCACTGCTGGGTAGCTACATGCGGAAGAGATAAGTGCTGAAAGCATCTAAGCACGAAACTTGCCTCAAGATGAGTTCTCCCAGTCTATAAGACTGTAAGGGTTGTTGGAGACTACGACGTAGATAGGTGTGGTGTGTAAGCGTAGTGATACGTTGAGCTAACACATACTAATTGCCCGAGAGGCTTAACTATACAACGCTCAAGTGTTTTTGAGCGCTACACTCAGTAGCAGCTTGTTTCGAATTTAAGAAGAAAGAACAAAGACAAAGAAGACAAAAGACATCAACAGAATATTCTGGCGACCAGAGTGCTGTGGCTCTACCTGAATCCATTCCGAACTCAGAAGTAAAACGCAGTAACGCCGATGGTAGTGTGGGGTTTCCCCATGTGAGAGTAGGGCATCGCCGGATTGAATTTAGCGCGAAAGCGAAAACGAAGCAAGAAACCCTGTGGTTAGTAATAACGACAGGGTTTTTTGCCATTTTGAAACTTTATTTTTTCCTTGTTTTATTCCTTTTATTGATTCATTTCTTCCTACTTTTTTCTTTATTCTCTCGTTATTTATTCCTTGATTTAGCCCTGACTATTTTATAAATATGCGTATGATTTTTTATTGGATTTGCAACAAATAAGGGATATTTGACCGCTTGTTGGGAAAAACGATTCCATATGCTGTTGAAGATTATATTTTGAGTAACTGTTACTTTAAGTTTTCGATATTAAACAGATATCCTTACTTTCTTTAATTCAGGCATGTTGTTATCAAATAATAAAAATGCCGAGAAATTCCTGACTTATAGCAGAAGTTAATGGAAAGCATCGAAAAATATAGTTGCCAAGGTGGGGATTTAGGAAACCAAGATATTTTAAATATGCTGTTTCGGCATACTTGGTTGCCTTTACATCGGAAATATAATTATCAATTTGGTAATTACTATTACTTAAAGCAATTAAATCATTTTAAATTGTATTCGGAGATTATAGATATTGAAAAAAGCGGTCAATCTGCCCTACTTTACAGATTAACCGCAAGGTGGTGTGTTATACCACGAGGTTTAGATTATAGTTGTTGGAATAATTTTCGTTGCATCCCAGAAATCAATATGAGCATTGACAACCGGGGCAATAATATTAGAGCGAATAACAAAGTCACCGAAAGCTTCGTTGGTTTGACGTTCCGTTGCCCAGCGTGCAACTAATTGGTCAATTTCATTGACGATTTCCGGTAAGGTAATATTTTCTTTATATAAGCGAGGAATACGCAAACCGGCACGATCGCCGCCGATATGTAGGTTATAGCGTCCAATCGCTTTACCGACTAAGCCGATTTCCGCTAACATTGCCCGTCCGCAACCATTTGGACAGCCCGTGATACGGGTAATAATGCTTTCGTCTGCAACATTGTGCTTACTCAAGACTTTATCGAGTTCGCTAATAAAATCCGGTAATACGCGTTCCGCTTCCGCCATTGCTAGTGGACAAGTCGGTAAGGAAACACAAGACATTGCGTTTTCACGCAATTTCGAAATTTCTTGGATTAATCCGTATTGGCGAGCAATCGCCTCAATTTGTGCTTTATCTTGTTCCGCAACATTAGCTACGATCAAATTTTGGTTTGCGGTAATACGGAAGTCGCCTTTGTGTACTTTAGCGAGTTCCAGCACGCCTGTCATTAAAGGTTTTTCAGGTTTATCGGTAATACGACCGCTTTCAATGAATAAGGTTAAGTGCCAGTTATTATCGATACCTTTAACCCAGCCGATACGGTCTCCACGTTCAGTAAATTCATACGGACGTGTCGGTTCGAATTTAATATTCATACAACGTTCCACTTCCGCTCTAAAGCCGTCAAGTGTCATATTTTGTATGGTATAGCGCACACGTGCATTTTTACGGTCGGAACGGTTACCGAAATCACGTTGAGTTTTTACTACGCCTTCGGCAGCGGCAAGCGTGTGTTCCAACGGTACAAAGCCGAGTGAATAAGCCACATTCGGGTAAGTTTTGGTGTTACCGTGTTCGAAGGATAATCCTCCGCCGACTAATACGTTAAAGCCGCATAGCTGTCCGTTTTCATCTTGAATCGCAATAAAGTTCAAATCGTTGGCATACACATCAACATCGTTAAGCGGTGGAATAGCAACGGCGGTTTTAAATTTACGAGGAAGATAAGTTTTACCGAGAATCGGTTCATCTTCAATTTTAAGTAAATCGTCCGAGCTTTCGACTTTTTTACCATCGACCCAAACATCTAAATAACCACGAGAACGAGGCAAGAGATGTTCCGAAATCTTTTTCGCAAACTCGTAAGCTTGTTGATGTAATTCGCTTTCAATCGGATTGGAAGTACAAAGTACGTTACGATTCATATCGGCAGCGGTCGCAATTGAATCCAAACCGATACTATGTAACAAACGGTGCATCGGTTGTAATTTGCCTTTTGGTACGCCGTGATATTGGAATGTTTGGCGATTGGTCAAGCGAATGGATTGGTAACGGGTGTGTTCGCGAGCGAATTTATCAATCTCAATCCATTGATAAGGTTTGATAATACCGCCGGGTAAACGGCAACGAAGTAACATAAATTTTAACGGCTCAAGTTTCTCTTCTAAACGCTCGGCACGAATATCACGGTCATCTTGCTCATACATCCCGTGAAAGCGAATTAGTTGGAAATTATCGCCTTTGAAACCGCCGGTTAAGCCGTCTTTTAAATCATCTAAAATTGTGCCACGTAAGAAATTGCTATCGGTTTTTAAGCGCTCGTTGTCAGACAACGGTTTTTCTTGCCATTCTAAGCCTTTGGTTTTTTTATCACTCATTTTATCACTCCTAAATTCCACTGATTTTTAATAAACATCACGTTGATAACGTTTTTCTTCACGTAAGTGATCTAAATATTCTTCTGCTTCATCCGCATTTAGATTGCCTTGCTGTGCAATCACATCTAATAAGGCTTGATTAACGTCTTTCGCCATACGGCTAGCATCGCCGCACACATAGAGATAAGCACCTTGTTGTAGCCATTGCCATAATGTCTCGCCTTCTTCACGGATTTTGTCTTGTACATAAATTTTTTGCTCCTGATCTCGTGACCATGCAAAGCTGTATTTATGTAGGAAGCCGTCTTTAGCAAATTGTTGCCATTCGGTTTGATATAGGAAATCGGAGGCGAAATGTTGATTACCAAAAATCAGCCAGTTTTTGCCTTCTGCTTCATCAGCAGCACGTTGTTGTACAAAAGATCTAAACGGTGCAATGCCGGTACCGGAACCAATCATAATGATCGGTTTAGAGGAATCTTGCGGCAATTTGAAGTTGTCATTGTGTTCAACAAAGATCCGCACTTGCCCATCTTCTTCAACACGATCGGCTAAATAGCTAGATGCAGCGCCGGCACGTGCTTTGCCGTTATAGTCGTAACGGACAACGCCAACACTGAGATGTACTTCTTCACCGACTTCCGACTGTGCGGAGGCAATCGAATATAAACGAGGGGTAATCGGACGCAGTAAAGCAATAAATTGTTCGGCGGAGAGGTTTGCCGGATATAGATTGATAACATCAACAAGCGGTGTATTTTGCACAAAATTTTGTAATTGTTCGCTGTTCGTTACAATCGTATTGAGTTCGGTATGATTAGCGAGAGCCGCATAATGTTTGACGAAAGCCGCTGTGTTTTGCGTCAATTCAAATTGCGTTTGTAAAGCGGTGGCTAGCGGTAGTGTTTTATCCTGCAGAGTTACTTGTTCTTCTGCGGATAAACCGAGAACGGTTAGGATTTCATTGACTAACGCCGGATCATTTTCAAAGTAAACACCCAAAACATCGCCGGATTGGTAGCTCAAATCGGATCCGCTTAAATCAAATTCTAAATGACGTACATCTTTTTCCGCATCTTTTGCTGTGATACGTTGGTTGGTGATAAGCGTTGCCGGAAATGGATTCGCTTTATTGTATTTTGATTGACTAGTTGTAGCGGGAGTTTGGGAAGAATTTGGCGCTAAATTAACCGCAGCACCTTCGTTATTCTTGGCTTTAATGATCTCGACAATCTCATTGATCCATTGATCGGCGGTTGCTTGGAAGTCTAAATCTGCATCGACACGTTCGAATAAACGCGTTGCACCTAAATCATAAAAACGCTGATCAAAATCTTTACCAGCTTGGCAGAAGTTCGGATAAGAAGAATCGCCTAAACCTAATACGGCAAATTGCAAGCGGTCTAATTTCGGTGCTTTTTTACCATTGAGTAGCTTTAACAGCACTACGCCTTCTTCCGGTGCTTCGCCTTCGCCCTGCGTTGAGGTAACTAATAAGGCGATCTGCTCATCGGCAATATTTTTTGCCTTATAGTCTTTTAATGAAGTGCGAGTCACATTTATCCCTTCAGCGGTTAAGCGTTCGGCGAGTTTATCGGCAACGGATTTCGCATTACCGGTTTGTGAAGCGGAAAGTACCGTCACTTTAAGCAGTTCTGCCGGCACCAAAGCGGTCAAATTTGACGGATCTTTTGCAAAATTTTCACCAATGTTAGTTGTACTTTGTGCTTTTGCCCACGCATAGCCGGACAGCCATGCCAGTTGCAAATGATCTAAATTTGCCAAAACTTGTACGGTTTCAGCGGATAAAGGTAATTCCCCTTTATTTTCAACGCTCATATAAAATCCCCACGTTTAAAAAATAGTTCAATAGTATATTTATAAAGGGATTTTATTATTCTTAAAAATACTAACAGAGAATAGTTTAGAGCAGAATGGAATATAGAATTTAAAACGTGAGCTTAGATCAAAGTTTATAAAGAAATTTGTGACTGGAGGAAGAAAAATTAGGTATTTTTATGCGTTTTGGGAATATAGGAAAAGATTTTGCTATTTATTCAAAAGTATAACCGATATCAAGAAGCCTGGGCTTATGAATAATTTACTATTATTAATGATTTCACTAAGGATAATGGCATCCGGATAATGCCATTACCACTTGATAATGAAAGTAAAATCGTTTCACTTATTTCACTCGTCCTTTATTCAATAATGTGAGCGGTTCGTTAATATCGAATAATTTATAGATTACTTCTTCCACACCGAATAGTTTTAAACGAGAGGTATGTTTTGCTACATAAGCAAGAGCAGTTTCTTCATTCTCAAAAGCATAAATACCGCCCGCTTCTTGCGTTTCCGAATTTTCTGTCCATATCTTCCACATAAAGCCTGGCTCATCGTTGATGGATTGAGCAAGTTCCACTAATTGGTTAGACATATCTTCACCAAAAGGACCATGATAGTCGAAGTGCAATTGTAATAATTTAGTCATTCTATCCTCCTAAACGAATAATAAGTTGTGATAAAACCATTATGAATAATTTCAGCATTAGGATAAACAGGCTAAAATACAATTCACTTTTTCAAAAATGGGATAATCTATGATTTCACTTGATGATATGCGGTTATTTGTAGAAGTGGTTAAAGCTAACGGTTTTAAAAACGCTTCAAATGTAATGAACGTACCAACATCGACTCTTTCTCGTCGAATTAGTTTATTAGAAAAAGCCATCGGATTAAGATTACTCAATCGTACAACACGAAAAATAGAGCTGACGGAAGCCGGTGCGATTTATTTTGAACGTTGTAAAAGAGTTGTTATCGAAGCCGAGCTAGCTCATGAAGCACTTGATGAAATGAGCTATAAGCCAAGCGGTTTGCTTCGTGTTTCTACCACGCAGGATTTTGCCAAGATTTTCTTATTACCTTATTTAGCCGAATTTGCCGAATGTTATCCTGAAATTAACTGTCAGTTTCATCTTTCTGATGAAAAAATCAATTTAGTTGGCAATCCGGTCGATTTAGCGATTCGTATCGGGAGATTAGAAGACTCTCATTACATCGCACGATTTCTAACTCAGTCCCAACTTCGGTTGTATGCTTCGCCTACTTACTTAGCGAGAAATAGACCGATTCAAATACCGGAAAATCTGGCCGAACTTAATTGTCTAGCATTTGGCTCCCAGCAAAAATGGCAACTTACGCAAAATGACCGTATGGTTGAAATACCTATATCAGGACGTTTTTCTGCAAACAATATCGGTTTTTTATGCCAATTGGCAAGTGATGGTTTAGGTATCGCTTTATTACCCGATGTGGTAGCTAAAAATGCGGTACAGAATGGGTTGCTTACAGAAGTATTACCAGACTGGCAAGGAGGAGAGCATCTGATTTACGCTTTAACCGAAACGAAACTGATTCCGGCTAAAACCCAAGTATTTATTGATTTTCTCAAAGAGAAATTACATTCGAATCAAGATGCCGTTTGAAAAACATATTTCATTCGGCATCTTCCGACTTAAGGAAAGGGTTACATTATGTTAATCAAGTACGGTTGTAAAAAATTAACAAATTTAGACCGCTTATTCTTAAGGTGAACCTTATTCCGTAGCAAGAATCATCCCTGCCGCTACCGTGTGATAGGTCGCTTCGTCAATTAAAATAAATGATCCGGTCGCAACATTTTGTGCATAAGTGGTGGCGGTAATCGGCTTTTGTAAGCTAAGTTGTACTTCACCGATATCATTTAATTTTAAGCTGTCCGCTTCCGCCGAATTACTCAAGGTTTTTACATCTAGTACGTGATCAACTTCAGTAACTTTAGCAAACACAGTTTGTGTAGTATGTTTTAGTAAATATTTACGCGCCGGATTTAATGCTCGTTGATCAAACCAACATACCGTAGCAGTTAAGCGTTTTGTGGCGATAATCGGTGAATGTTGTGCAACAAAAGTATCGCCGCGTGAAATATCAATATCATCTGCCAAACGAATCGTTACCTGCTCACCGGCAACCGCTTTTTGTACGATACCATTCGGGCTAATAATTTCCGATACGGTCGAGGTGTAGCCGTTCGGTTCAATTCGAATCGTATCGCCAACATTCACCGAACCGGCTTCGATTCTGCCTTGATAGCCTCGAAAATCGTCCGCTTTGTCTTGATCTAAACGACTGACTAACTGTACCGGAAAATGAAAATCTTCCACTCGCTCCGATAAATTCTCGTTGCTCGGTAAGTTTTCTAAAATAGTAAGTAACGGCTCTCCGTCATACCAAGGCGTGCGTTCGCTTTTATGCACAATATTGTCGCCTTGCAAAGCGGAAACCGGCACAAATTGTATGTGCTGAATGCCAAGCTGATCGGCTAATTTGCGGTAAGCGGTCGTAATTGCTTCAAATTTTGCAACATCAAAATCCAGCAAATCCATTTTGTTTACCGCCACTAAAATAGTGGGCGTATTTAAATGTTTTAAGATTGCCGAATGGCGTTTTGTTTGCGGTAACAATTCCAGTTCCGATTGGTTAAAATCCAATTGCGAAGCATCAATTAATACTACGGCAGCATTAGCAGTTGAAGCACCAGTCACCATATTACGGGTATATTGTTCATGCCCCGGTGTGTCGGCAATAATAAATTTGCGTTTTGCGGTAGAAAAATAACGGTACGCCACGTCAATGGTGATGCCTTGCTCACGTTCTGCTTCTAAGCCGTCTGTCAGAATCGAAAAATCAATGACTTCGCCCGCATTTTTAGATTTATTCAAACTTAATAACTGGTCGCTTAATAACGCTTTGCTGTCATAAAGTAAACGCCCGATTAAGGTACTTTTACCGTCATCTACGCTACCGGCGGTGATGAAACGAAGTGGTGCATATTGGTTTAAATTGCTCATATTATTATCCTTTTATTCCTAGCACGGCAAAGCCGTACTAGGTTACGCATAGTGTTGCCCCGCTGGGGCAAATTGAGTGCTTAGAAGTAACCTTGTTTTTTACGTTGTTCCATTGCCGCTTCGCTGGTTCGGTCGTCCATTCGGGTGGCGGAGCGTTCTGAGATCTCGGCTACTGCGGTTTCTTTGATAATATCCGCCGGAGTTGCAGCGGCGCTGGCAACCGGACAAGTGCAACTAATATCGCCCACGGTACGAAAACGTACGGATACGATTTTACTTTCTTCATTCGCTTGTTTTGGTGTCAGCGGAGTAACCGGTACGAGTAAGCCGTTGCGTTCTACCACCTCACGTTGGTGAGCATAATAAATTGGTGGTAACTCCAGTTTTTCACGTTCGATATATTGCCAAATATCCAGTTCCGTCCAGTTAGAAATCGGGAACACACGCATATTTTCGCCTTTATGTAATTTAGCATTATAAAGCGACCATAATTCCGGGCGTTGTGCCTTTGGATCCCATTGACCAAACTCATCACGGAACGAGAAAATCCGCTCTTTAGCACGGGCTTTTTCTTCATCTCGTCTTGCGCCGCCCATTAAGGCATCAAAACCGTTGGCTTCAATGGTTTCCAATAAAGTGACCGCTTGTGCCGCATTACGAGAATCGGTTTCTTTGCGTAACACCACCGTGCCTTTTGCAATCGAATCTTCCACGTGGCCGACTACCAATTTTGCATTTAATTTTTTCACTTGTTCGTCACGGAACTGAATCACTTCAGGATAATTATGTCCCGTATCGATATGTACTAATGGGAAGGGTAAAACGAGTTCTCTACCTTCCAACTGAAAGGCTTTACGAGCTAAAGCGAGTAATACTACAGAGTCTTTACCGCCGGAAAACAGTAATGCCGGATTGCTACATTCCGCCACCACTTCACGAATGATGTAAATTGATTCCGCCTCAAGCCAATCTAAATGTCCGTTTTCAATATTATTTTGTGTTGTCATATTTTCAGATCCTTTTATTTATGTAATCCACACTCTTTACTGTCTTTGTTTTCCCACCACCAACGACCGGCTCGGATATCTTCTCCGGCTTTGACAGGACGGGTACAAGGCTCGCAACCGATACTTGGGAATCCTTGTTTATACAGTTCGTTATAAGGAATTTGATGTTTTAAGATATACGCCCAAACCTCTAATTCGGACCAATCAAAAATCGGATTATATTTATCGATACCTCGGCTCGTATCTTGTTCATGTAAAGCAAGTGCGGTGCGAGTGACCGACTGTTCTCGGCGTTGTCCGGTTAGCCACGCATCCGCATTTTGTAAGGCTCGATTAAGCGGTTCGATTTTGCGAATAAAACAACATTCTCGGCGTAACTCTACGCTTTCATAAAAGGCGAATTTACCTTTTTGCCGATCATATTCCGCCGCTTTTTGCGTATCAGGATAATAAAGTTGGAAATTTAAATTCGGGTAATTTGCTTTCACCTTATCAACCAGCGCTAAAGTTTCTGGATTTAAACGTCCGGTTTCCAAAGTGAACACGGTAATATTTGCTTGGCTTTTGGCGATCACATCGGTAATCAGCATATCTTCCACCGCCAAACTGTTGGCGAATTTTGCATTACGGTGCTGCTGGCTAATTTGTTGAATACGTTGATATAAAGCGGTCTCTTTTTGACTAAGATTTGCAAAATCCGCTTCGCTCGGAGTCGGGATTTGCCATAAATTCGGTCTTAAAAAACTCATTGTCTTCCTCCGTTATGCTGCTTGTTTCCATAGTGTTTCTTGAGTTGAAACAAATTGCATCGCTTGTTTACCGAACCATTCGAGTTCTTTTTGTAATTTCACTACTTCGCCAATCACAATCAATGCCGGTGTTGGAGCATTTTCAGCAAGTTCCGCTAATTCACTCAGTACACCGGTTTGCACCTGTTGATTTGGCAATGTGCCGTTACTAATGATTGCTACCGGTGTATCGGACGGTTTGCCGTGTTTTTGTAACTCGGCGGACAGCTCAGCGGCTTTAATTGTTCCCATATAAACCACCAGCGTTTGATTGCCTTGGGCAAGCGTTTCCCATTTAAGTCGGTTTCCGTCCGGCTTCAAATGACCGGTAATAAACATTGCCGTTTGCGCATGATCACGATGCGTAAGCGGAATCCCTGCATAAGCGGTCGCTCCTAATGCGGCAGTAATACCCGGCACAACACTAAACGGAATATTTTCCGCTTTAAGGATTTCTAATTCTTCGCCGCCACGCCCGAATACAAACGGATCACCACCTTTTAAACGCACCACCCGTTTACCTTGTTTGGCATATTTCACCAGTAGCTGATTGGTATCTTCCTGTTTGACGCTGTGTTTACCGGCTCGTTTACCGACAAACACTTTATCCGCATCACGGCGAACCAATTCTAAAATCGCTTCGGAAACCAGTGCGTCATATAACACCACATCCGCCTGTTGAATGGTTTGTAAACCTTTTAAGGTGAGTAAACCGGCATCGCCCGGCCCCGCACCGACTAACGAAACCTCACCCAAAACCGGATTATTGTTTTGTAATTCAGCTTCCACTAATGCTTCCGCTTGTTCGATTTGATGATTTTCAGTCAGACGCTGAAAACTTTGATGGGTAAACAGTTTTTCCCAAAAACGGCGGCGTTGGGTTAATTGAGGAAATTTGGTTTTGACCGCATAACGCCAACGGGTCGCTATCTCTGCCATTGCGCCCAAATTATGCGGAATCAAGGCTTCTAATTTTTCGCGTAATAAACGAATTAAGACCGGCGCGGCACCGCCACTAGAAATCGCAATTTGCACTGGAGAACGATCGATAATCGAAGGGAAAATATAGCTACAACGAGGTTGGTCATCCACTACGTTCACTAAGCGTTGTTGGCTTTCCGCCGTATCAAATACCTGTTGATTTAAGGCATTGTCATCGGTAGCGGCGATCACTAAATAGCTGGAGGTAACTTGACTCGCTTCAAATGTTGTAGCAAGCCATTCGACTTTACCTTCATCCACTAAAACTTGTAGCGAGGAATGGAGTTTCTCAGCCACCACTTTGACTGATGCTCCGGCTTTTAATAAGGCATCAATTTTACGTACGGCAACGTGTCCGCCGCCAACGACCAATACCGGTCGGTTTTTTAAATCTACAAAAATTGGTAAGTAATTCATTTTTCCCCCACACGCTTAAAACAAGCCACGATTTGTTTTATTAAGTTATAAGAGAAATTCGTTATTCTGAAAAATAATAACAGGATATAGATTATAGTCTTTTGGAATAAATCGCAGTTTTAAAGGCTTGATCTAAGGTTTTTTGTTTTATAACAAGCAATTCGTGATGTTTTTTACTGTTTTTATTCCATATGGATATATCAATAAAGTTTCGGTTCTTTGTTAAAGCGGTTTAAGCGGTTAGATTTTTTAGCCAATATGAGGATTTATTATGATGATTGTAAAAAAATTCTATTTTTTAACCGCTTGCTTAATGCTGTCAGTACAGGCTTATGCGGTTGAGTTATTAAACGTTTCTTATGATCCGACCCGTGAGTTTTACAAAGAATATAATCGCCTGTTTGCCGATTATTGGCAACAACAAAGCGGTGAGCAGATCACGATAAAAACATCACACGGCGGATCCGGTAAACAAGCTCGTGCGGTGATTGACGGCTTGCAAGCGGATGTCGTTACCTTAGCGTTAGCCGGTGATATTGATGCGTTAAATAAACATCAAGATCTGATCGAGCCGAATTGGCAGCAACGTTTAGCTGAACGTAGCTTACCGTATCACTCGACCATTGTATTTTTAGTACGTAAAGGGAATCCGAAACGGATCTACGACTGGCAGGATTTAGTGCGAGATCCGAGTATTGAAGTGATTACGCCGAACCCAAAAACGTCCGGCGGAGCAAGATGGAATTTTCTAGCGGCTTGGGCGTATGCTCAAGATCGTTTCGGTAGGGAACAGCAAGCATTGGAATTTGTTACTCGCCTTTATCAACAAGTACCGGTGTTAGATACCGGTGCGAGAGGCGCGACGATGAGCTTTATCCAACGAGGATTGGGCGATGTTTTACTTGTTTGGGAAAACGAGGCTTATTTGGCATTACAAGAAGAAGGCGGTGATCAGTTTGAAATAGTCACTCCAAAAGTTTCGATTATTGCCGAGCCATCGGTTGCCGTGGTAGATAAAGTGGTGGATAAAAAAGGTACTCGTAAACAAGCGGAGGCTTATCTGCAATATTTATACAGCGAAGCGGCACAACGCCTGATTGCTAAGCATTATTACCGTCCTGCAAGCGGTCAAATTTTAGCGGAATTTCGCCAACAATTTCCCGAGCTAAGATTACTTAAAATGCACGACATTTTTTGCGGTGGCTGGGAATTGATTCAACCGAAATTTTTTGATGACGGTGCGATTTTCGATCAAATCTTAGAAAAAATTTACCAATAAATAGGCTAAGGAAATGTTATGCAACAAACTCGAATTATTCCCGGTTTTAACCTTTCGTTAGGTTATACCCTCACATTTTTAAGCCTTGTAGTACTGATTCCGTTAGCCGGTCTATTTATCTTTTCCGCCCAAATTTCTGCCGAACAATTTATTAAATTGATTACCAGCCGGCAGTTATTATTAGCGTTGGGGTTATCTTTTAAAAGCGCATTCAGTGCCGCATTAGTGAATAGTTTTATCGGTTTATTGTTAGCATGGGTATTGGTGCGTTACCAATTCTGGGGCAAGCGATTAATGGATACTTTTATTGATATGCCGTTTGCCTTGCCAACTGCGGTAGCCGGCATTGCACTGACGGCGATTTACGCTCGCAACGGTATTATCGGGCAATTTTTTGAAACCAAAATCGCCTACAGCTCATTAGGTATTACTTTAGCATTATTGTTTGTCACGTTGCCCTTTGTAGTTCGCACACTACAACCGGTGCTGGAAGACTTACCGAAAGATGTGGAAGAAGCGGCGGAAATTTTAGGCGCTAGCCCGTTTCAGACCTTTCGCTATGTAATCTTTCCGGCAATTTTACCGGCTTGGATTACCGGTTTTACCCTCGCTTTTGCACGTGGCATCGGCGAATACGGTTCGGTCGTGTTTATTTCCGGTAATTTGCCGTTTAGAACCGAAATCCTACCGCTTGTAATTATGTCAAAACTCGATCAATACGATTATGTTGGGGCGGCAACCATTGGCGTATTAATGCTGATCATCTCATTCGTACTGATTTTTGTGATCAATCTGATTCAGCGTTACTTCGCTAAGCGGACAGCAAAATAGAAGGGAAGAAATATGCAAAGTTTACTCAAAAAACGACCGCTTGTTGAAAGGCTATTAATCGGCTTAGCGATTCTGCTATTTGTGATTTTGCTACTTTTACCGTTAT
The DNA here is from genome assembly GCF_900444945.1 of Actinobacillus lignieresii. NCBI lineage: Bacteria > Pseudomonadati > Pseudomonadota > Gammaproteobacteria > Pasteurellales > Pasteurellaceae > Actinobacillus > Actinobacillus lignieresii. The sequence goes on from NZ_UFRM01000001.1 coordinate 2,035,174, forward strand.
TGGTGGTAATTTCACAAGGATTGGCAAAAGGCTTGGATTTTTTCCTTGCGTCAATCAGCGAGGAAGATACGCTTGCTGCGCTAAAACTTACCTTGTTAGCCGCCGCTATTGCCGTACCGCTGAATATCATTTTCGGCATTGCCGCAGCTTGGGCTGTGACTAAATATCAATTTAAAGGCAGACAGCTTTTGCTTACCTTAATTGATTTACCTTTTTCGATTTCACCGGTGGTGGCAGGACTGATTTACGTGTTGTTATTCGGCGCACAGAGTTGGCTTTATCCGCACTTACAAGCGGTCGATTTTCAAATCGTTTATGCTATTCCGGGCATTATTTTAGCCACCCTATTTGTTTCCGTGCCTTTTGTCGCACGAGAACTGATTCCGATTATGGAAGCACAAGGCACAACGGAAGAAGAAGCGGCGGCGGTATTGGGTGCAAACGGCTGGCAAATTTTCTATCACGTCACTTTACCGAATATCAAATGGGCGTTATTACACGGCGTGGTACTCTGTACCGCTCGTGCGTTAGGCGAATTCGGGGCGGTTTCGGTGGTATCAGGGCATATACGAGGATTAACTAACACCTTACCGTTGCAAATCGAAATTTTATACAACGAATACAACATTGTAGCGGCATTTTCGGTTGCGATTTTATTACTCGGTTTATCTTTAATTTTATTATTTATTCGTCAGTGGACAGAGGCGAAATTAGCACGATAGCGGGGCATTATGGCAATTAGCGTTAAACAAATTAATAAGCGCTTTGGACAATTCCAAGCACTAAACAATATTGATTTTAGTATTCAAAATGGTGAACTGACCGCCTTACTCGGGCCGTCCGGTTGCGGAAAAACCACGTTGTTACGTATTATTGCCGGACTGGAAACTGCAACAAGCGGTCAAATTTTGTTTGATGATTGTGATGTGACCCAACTTTCGGCGAAAGAACGGGATATCGGCTTTGTGTTTCAGCATTATGCGCTGTTTCGCCATATGACGATTGCCGACAATATCGCTTTCGGCTTACGTATGAAGCCAAAACAAGAACGTTTATCCGAAGCGGAAATTCAAACGAAAGTTAAAAATCTCTTGGAACTGATTCAGCTGGAACATATCGGCGAACGCTATCCTGATCAGCTTTCCGGCGGTCAGCGTCAACGTGTTGCCTTGGCAAGAGCGATCGCAACCCAGCCGAAAGTGTTGCTGTTAGACGAACCATTCGGCGCTTTAGATGCGAAAGTGCGTAAAGATTTGCGCCGTTGGTTGCGTGATTTTCATCATGAAATTAACCTCACCAGTATTTTTGTAACTCACGATCAAGATGAAGCATTGGAAGTTGCGGATAAAATCATTCTGATGAATAAAGGACAAATCGAGCAAATCGGCACGCCGGAACAGGTTTATAAACAACCGAGAAGTGCATTTGTGGCAAATTTTTTGGGCGATGTGAATATTTTACACGGCTATATTTTAGCCGGCGCCTTGCATATTGATACGTTTAAAAAACCAATCGAACAATGTTATGCTGCTGATGATGTAGTGGTTTATGTACGTCCGCATGAAATGGCAATAACTAAAAATAAAATTGAAAATACGTTAAAAGGCGTGATCTCCCGAGTACACACCGCCGGCCCTACGGTATTTTTAGAGGTGTTACATAAAAATCACGAGCCGATAGAAATATCCGTCAGCTATGCTCAATTCGGACAAGAACAATTTTGCATAGGCGATGAAGTTTATTTTCGACCGTTATTATTAAATTTCTTTGTGCAAAACGAATTGATTGAATTTATGATCTAGGTTATATGAAGCGTTAGATATAGAGATAAGCGGTTAATTTTGCCTAAAAGTTTGCAAATTCAACCGCTTTCTTATATTGAGAATGATATTACAGCTTGCTTAAATCAACCAGTGCATCACGGGTGATGTCGCTGATTTTTTGGTTGCTGGTAAGGGTCATTGCAACGTGCATTTCTTTCTTGAAAATATCTAACATATTTTCCACGCCGGCTTTGCCCGCTGCGCCGAGAGCGTACACAAACGCACGTCCGAGCATAGTAGCGTCCGCGCCTAATGCGAGCATACGTACAATATCTAAGCCGTTACGAATGCCCGAGTCGGCAAGAATTTTAATATCGCCTTTCACCGCATCGGCAATCGAAGGTAAAGCTCTTGCGCTGGATAATGCACCGTCTAGTTGGCGACCGCCGTGATTTGAAACCACAATACCGTCTGCGCCGAAACGTACCGCATCTTTCGCATCTTCCGGATCTAAAATGCCCTTGATTACCATCGGGCCGTCCCAGAAATCACGAATCCATTCCAAATCTTTCCACGAAATTGACGGGTCGAAGTTTTCGCCTAACCACACCACGTAATCATCTAAACCCACCGCTTTACCGGTATAAGCCGAAACGTTACCAAGCGTATGCGGTTTACCTTTAATACCGACATCCCACGTCCAGAACGGGTGAGTTACCGCTTGTAATGCACGGCGAATTTCTTTGTAATCACCGCTCATGCCCGAATGGCGATCACGATAACGTGCGCCTGGTGTCGGCATATCCACGGTAAACACTAAGGTTGAACAACCTGCCGCTTTGGCACGTTCTAACACGTGTTTCATAAAACCGCGGTCTTTTAGCACATAAAGCTGGAACCACATCGGGCGTTTAATTGCAGCGGTCACTTCTTCAATCGGGCAAATTGATACCGTGGAAAGCGTGAACGGAATGCCTTTATTTTCCGCCGCCTGCGCCGCCTGCACTTCGCCACGGCGAGCATACATACCGCAAGCGCCCACCGGTGCTAATACCGCCGGCATCGCCAGTTTTTCCCCGAATAATTCGATTTCGGTATCAAGCTGTGACATATCTTTTAATACGCGCTGACGTAATGCCAGATCGGCAAGATCAGTTACGTTACGTTCTAACGTGCGTTCAGAGAATGATCCGCCGTCCGCATAATGAAACATAAACGGAGGAACACGACGACGTGCGGCTTCACGATAGTCATTGGCTGATGAAATAATCATAGATACTTCCTTATATAATTTTAATTAAAATAAAAATAATTTTCATTTAGAATTGTAATTTAAAATTGTTAATAAGGATATAATTAGATGTAAATTTTTTGTGAAAATGTGGAGTAGATCACAGAAATGAAAAAGCTCTCTTTATTTTTTGCAAATAAGAGAGCTGGATAAGACCTATAAAACGTTATTCCGCTCTTAAAGACATCTCGCCGATTCCGAATAGTGTTATCACGCCGTTTTGCTCGAGCAGTAATTCGCCCCGTTGGCTTATACCACGCGAGATACCGTGAATTTCGTTACCTTCCATCACCAGTTTTACCGGCTGATCACGAAAAATATCAAACGTTTGCCAACGCTCTGCATAATGTTCAAAGCCGACAAGCGGGTAAATTTTGAGATTTTTTTGCAATTCATACGCGAGACGACAAACCAACGCATTGCGATCAAATTGATAGTCGGATAAATCGGACCACGCTTGGGTCACGATCTTTTCATCTACTTTGGTCATGCCCAAATTTAAACCGATGCCGATCACTAAATGGATTCCGCTGCGATCCGCTTTGGTTTCAATTAAAATCCCACCCATTTTTTTGCCGCAATAATAAATATCGTTCGGCCATTTGATTTGGATATTTTCCACCTGTTGCGCTTGCAAACTTTCGGCAATAATCAACGAAATTACCAAGCTCAGCGAAGAAATATGCGCAGCGTCTTCAGTCGGGTAATGCCATAAAATTGAAAAATAGACATTTTCACTTTGCGGAGAATACCAAGTGCGCCCACGTCTGCCCCTGCCGGCGGTTTGTTGCTCCGCCAAACATACCGAACCTTGTGGCAAGGTTTGATAGTGTTTAAGCAAATATTCGTTGGTCGAATCAATTTCATCAAACACCAACGCTTGCCCGCATAATAACGCCGTTTGGATCTGAGATTGGTTTAATTTGCTCATTACTTTGGTTATCTCGTGACTTCTTCGCTATTCACTTCGCCATTTTTGCCCATAAAACGCACTTCCGGATGCAGCTCAACTCCGAATTTTTCACGTACACGGTGGCGTACTTCTTTCGCTAATGCCACTACATCTGAACCAGCTGCTGCTTGCTTATTAATCAATACCAACGCTTGTTTTTCATGTACCGCCGCACCGCCTAATTGAAAGCCTTTCAATTCGCATTGATCAATCAACCAACCAGCCGCCAATTTTACTGTGCCGTCTGCTTGCGGATAGTTTGGAATATTCGGGTAAGCGGTCTGAATTTGCGCAAATTTTGCAGCCTCAATCACTGGGTTCTTGAAGAAACTACCGGCATTACCAAACTCGTCCGGATTCGGTAATTTTGCCGAACGTACCGCACACACTTCGTCAAACACTTGTTGAGGCGTTACACGTTGCGGATCAAATTGAGTTAATGAGCCGTAATTTAATACCGGCTGCCATACTTTTGCCAATTTGATGCCGACCGACAGAATCGCAAATTCATCTTTGTACTGGTGTTTAAACACACTTTCACGATAACCGAATTGGCACTCTTGTTTGGTTAAACGGAAAATGTCGCCGGTGCGTAAATTCAGCACTTCGACAAAATCACACACACGTTCAAATTCCACCCCGTAAGCACCGATATTTTGAATCGGCGCAGAACCGGCAACCCCTGGAATGAGCGCGAGATTCTCAAGACCTGCAATATTGTTTGCTAGCGTCCATTTCACCAGCTCATGCCAATTTTCACCGCCTTGCACGTGCAAATAGTGGAATTGTTCATCTTCGTGATGTTCGATACCTTTTAATTTGTTGATGAATACGCAACCGTCAAAATCATCTAAGAAAATCACATTTGAGCCTTGCCCTAAAATCAGTACCGGCTGATGATTGTTTACGGCGGTTTGCCATTCGTTAAGTAATTGTTCGGCATTGCTGAACTCAACGATTTTGCTTGCATTTGCCGGCAAATGAAAGGTATGGAAGGGAGTTAAACTGTGTTTCATTTTCGTGTATCAGTGAATAAAAGTTATTAGGAAGTTTATCACAAACACAAATATAAACACAAAAAGAGTAGAGCTGATTAGCAGCGTATAAAAAATAACCCTCTTACTTCATGAAGTAAGAGGGTCATTCAATTTAACTTTAAGAAATTAACTAAATTACATAGTTACTTCTTTTGAGCCTTGTACTTGAACTTCAACACGACGATCCGGTGCTAAGCAAGCGATTAACGCTTTACGACCTTTAACTTTGTCACATGTTGCGCCGGTTACCGGGTTCGCTTCACCGTAACCTACTGCAGTTACGTTAGCTGCCGGAGTACCTTTAGAAACGATGTAGTTAGCTACTGTTTCCGCACGACGTTGTGAAAGTTTTAAGTTTGAAGCTTCTTTACCGATACGGTCTGTGTAGCCGTTTACTTGGATCGCAGCGTTTGCTAAACCTGCGTTATTGATTTCGGTTTGCATTGCATCTAATGCTGTTGCCGCAGCCGGTTTTAAGTTTGATTTACCGAATGCGAATAATACGTCAGAGCTGAATGCGAAGTTTTTAGTTTCAACTGCCGGAGCTGCAACCGGTGCCGCACCTTGACCGAAACGGTAGCTTAAACCTGCAGATACGGAACTGATATCCGGACGGTAGTCAGTTGCACCCATACGATTTAAAGTAGAGTAGCTTGCTTTACCTGCGTTGTTTAACCATTGGTATTCCACACGTGCCGCTAATTCAGGAAGAATTGCGTACTCAACACCCGCACCTAAAATTAAAGAACTTTGGAAACGACGAGTTTTCACTTTCTCTTGTGCTGCATTGAATGTTTTATATGTATTGTTTACTAATGCGATACCTACTTTACCGTAAACGTCTAAGTCAGGTAATACTTCGTAGCTAGGTTTTAATGCGATTGTCGCACCGTGTGCAGCGTGACGGAAAGTTTTCTTGTCCGCTTTACCGTTTGGTTTTTCAGAACCGCGCACACGACCGAAATAGTCATAACCTAATTCAGCCGCTAAACCTAATTTGTCTTGGTTTAAAATTTGGTAACCGCCGAATACGCCGTAAGTTACTGAATTACGGTTGATACCGTATTTTGTACCGCGATCTGTGTTTTTAGCTGAATCTAATTGTTCGATACCATCATGGAATGACGCCCAACCTGCTTTCGCACCTGCGTAGAAAGTATTTTGTTGTGGCGCTGCTTGAGCTACCGCTGCAGCCGATAATACTGTTAAAGCAACTAATGATTTTTTCATTTTGATGATCCTCTAAATTTATCGTCATCTATTAAAGACAAATCCCTAACCTAAAAGGGATAATGAATAAAGCCGTAAATTATTTTATGTGTATCTCAAAATAATTAAGCTTTTATTACAGTTGTATTCTACCAAATAAAAATTGAAAAATACAACTAAACCTATAATTTAGATCATTTTTTATGCGTAATTCACTCAAAAAATAGATTTTTTTTATCCGTTTTTTAATGATCTACAATTAATTTTTACTTACCGATAGAGATATATTTGCTTAAAACAACTTATAATTTATAAGCTATTATGCATATCACTTACCATTGATAGCGGTAAGCGGCTTGAATAACAAAAAGCCCGCTTCTTGCGAAGTAGGCTTTTGATTAATTTTTAATTAACCTTGTGATGAAATACGCTTCATATCCGTCATATAACCGCGTAACTCTTGACCGATTAATTCAACCGGATGGTTACGGATTGCATCGTTGATATCACGTAAGTAAACGTTGTCGATTTCAGCAGCCGGAGTCGGTTCGCCTAAGTCGCCTTTTTGTAACATCGGGATTAATTTCTCTGCAAGAATAGGCGTTGCAACGTGAGAGAATAAGTAGTTGCCGTATTCCGCCGTATCTGAAATTACCACGTTCATTTCATATAAACGTTTACGAGCGATGGTATTTGCGATTAACGGTAATTCGTGTAATGACTCATAGTATGCCGATTCTTCGTAGATACCGCTTGCAACCATTGCATCGAATGCCATTTCTACACCCGCTTTCACCATTGCAACCATAACTACGCCGTTATCAAAGTATTCTTGTTCGGAAATTTTGATGCCGTCCGCTTTCGGTGAGTTTTCGAATGCGGTTTTACCGGTTTCTTCACGCCACGTTAATAAGTTTTTATCACCGTTCGCCCAGTCCGCCATCATGGTTGATGAGAATTCACCGCTGATGATGTCGTCCATGTGTTTTAAGTAAAGGTCGTTCAATTGAACTTTGATTTCTTCACTTAATTCAAAAGCACGGATTTTTGCAGCGTTTGATAAGCGATCCATCATTAAGGTGATACCGCCTTGTTTTAACGCTTCGGTAATCGTTTCCCAACCATATTGGATTAATTTACTTGCGTATGCCGGATCTTTACCGTCTGCCACTAATTTGTTGTAACATACGATTGAACCCGCTTGTAACATACCGCAAAGGATGGTTTGCTCACCCATTAAGTCAGATTTAACTTCTGCTACGAATGAAGATTCCAATACGCCTGCACGGTCACCACCGGTTGCGGATGCCCACGCTTTTGCGATTGCCATACCTTCACCTTTCGGGTCATTTTCAGGGTGAACAGCGATAAGTGTCGGCACACCGAAACCACGTTTATATTCTTCACGCACTTCCGTACCCGGACATTTTGGTGCGGTCATCACAACCGTAATATCTTTACGAATTTGCTCGCCTTCTTCAACAATGTTGAAACCGTGCGAGTAACCGAATGCAGAACCTTGTTTCATTAATGGAACAACATCTGCAACTACTTTAGAGTGTTGTTTATCCGGCGTTAAGTTGATCACTAAGTCGGCGGTTGGAATTAATTCTTGGTATGTGCCGACTTTGAAACCGTTTTCGGTTGCACGAGTAAATGACGCACGTTTTTCAGCAATGGCTTCCGCACGTAACGCATAGCTAATGTCTAAACCAGAATCACGCATATTTAAACCTTGGTTTAAACCTTGCGCACCACAACCTACGATAACGATTTTCTTGCCTTTTAAGAAATTGCAGCCGTCTGCAAACTCGCTACGATCCATAAAACGGCAACGACCAAGTTGGTCTAATTTTTGACGTAAGTTTAATGTGTTGAAATAGTTAGCCATTTTGTGCTTCCTTATTTATTGTATGATGTTGAGTGTGTTGTTTTATGATGTTGTGTTTACACATTGTTATGTTGTTATGCAATCGATTATACGCCGTTTTTATATTGCGTAAATTGATATTATCGGGATTTAATATTGCATTATTTGCAATATGGGTTGCTAATTTTTGACAAAAAATGACCGCTTGTAAGATGAATGTTAGAATATCGCCGTAATAAAGGTATAGGATAAATAGATGAGAATAAATCAGATTACTTTGCAACGTTGTCCGGAATGCGAAACGGTAGTGAAAATACCGGCGAATATTCCGTTTCAAACGGCGGTTTGCCCGAATTGCCACGATGTTTTACGTCCGGCAAACAGTTGGAGCTTAGGTCGCTGTTCGATTATTGCGATTGCTATTTTAATTTTGTTGCCGTTTGCGCTGACTTTTCCGTTAATGAGTATCGATTTACTTGGTGTACCGATTCATGCCACCGTATGGGGCGGCGTGTGGAAAATGGCGACCGAAGGATATTCTTATACTGCCTTTATGGTATTACTTTGTTCGGTCGTGTTTCCGATTGCTTTTGCATTATTGGTACTTTCCATTCGGTTACAACGTTTATTGGCGCAACGACCGCGTTATACGTTGATTTTTCTAACTAAGATCCAAGAATGGGTGATGTTGGACGTCTATTTGGTCGCGTTGGCAGTGGCGGCGTTTAAAATACGGGATTATGCCGATCTCAGCTTTAGCATACATTTAAGCGCATTTGTGATTGTGACGATTTTAACGACATTACTGTTTATTAAAATTAATCCGAAAAGAATGTGGGAAGATTTTTATCCGGAGTACCATACTTTATTAGGCGGTCACCAAGGTAACGTCAGTTTGTGTCCGACCTGCGAATATACATTCGACGAACAAATCGTCGATTTAAAAGGTCGCCAGCGTTGCCCTCGTTGTGAAAGTAATTTAGCGATTCCTGATAGCGTGAAATTACAGCGTGTGTGGGCGTGTTTATTAGCCGGTGTGGTGATGATGGTTCCGGCGAATCTTTTACCGATTTCCGCCACAGGATTAGCCGGTTCGGTTTCCGCCGATACGCTTTTTTCAGGCGTACTAACCTTTATCAGTTTAGGCAGTTACACGGTTGCCGCCATCGTCTTTATTGCAAGTATCGCCGTACCGTTCAGTAAAGTGACGATAATTTTATATTTATTGTTAGCGATTCATTACAAGTGGAAACACCCGATTCATTGGCAGATGAAAGCGCTACATTACGTGCATTTTGTCGGACGTTGGTCAATGCTGGATTTATTTGTCTTGGCATTGATGATGTCACTGCTTGAACGAGGACAAATCCTTAGTTTTTCGGTCGGTGATGCGGCATTTTTCTTCGGGGCGGCGGTATTTTTGACGATGATTGCCTCAAGTAATTTGGATGCTCGAATGTTGTGGCGAATCCATTATTCCAATGAGAAAAAAGGCTAAAACAAGCGGTCGAATTTTGTTAAATTTTTGCAAATTTTAATGAAATTTTGACCGCTTATTGTTTTTGTAGAAAATTTCTATCGACCTATTTCTTATTGATAGTTTTTAGTCTATGATGCGTAAGTCTCATTCATTCCGAATGAAATATAACAAGTTTGTTTATTTAAGGACCCATCATGAAAAAACTGCTATTAGCCACATTGCTGGCAAGCTCGGCTGCATTCGCCAACCAAGTTCCAAACCATAACACCACCACTCATACCTACGAATTTAATCAAAATTACGATCTCGTTGTGCCGCAAGGTTCAAAAGGCGAAACCAATTTATGGGTGCCTCTACCGTTCAGTAACGATTATCAAGATGTTAAATCAATTGAATTTGAGGGTAACTACAACAAAGCCTATATCACCGAAAATAACCAATACGGTGCGAAAACATTGTTCGCCAATTGGGATGAAAAAGCGCAAAAACGTTTGTTAAAAGTGAAATTAGTGGTGCAAACCAAAGACCGTGAACCGATGGCGACAGGGGCTTTAAACGGTTATCAGCCGCCGGAAAAAATCATTTATTCGGTGGATGTACAAGAGTATCTCAAACCGACTACTCACATTAAAACTGACGGCATTGTGAAGCAATATGCGGACAAAATTGTCGGCAAAGAAACCAACCCGCTGAAAAAAGCTGAGCTGATTCATAAATGGATTGTGGAAAATATGGAGCGTGATAATTCCGTATTGGGCTGTGGTGACGGTAATGTAGAAAAAATGCTCACTACCGGCGTGTTAAAAGGCAAATGTACCGATATTAACTCGGTATTTGTTGCTTTAGCCCGTGCTTCCGATATTCCGGCGCGTGAAATTTTCGGTATCCGTTTAGGTGATGCACCGAAAATGTCAAAATTCTCTAAAACTGCCTTCGGTAGTTCAAAAGACGGGATTGCGAATGAAAATAGCGGGCAGCACTGTCGTGCCGAATTTTATTTAGCCGGCTTCGGTTGGGTACCGGTCGATTCGGCGGACGTGGCGAAAATGCGTTTAGCTGAGAAAAAAGCAGTCAATGACGCCGATACGCAAGCCGTTTCAAAATACTTATTCGGTAACTGGGAAGCGAACTGGATGGGTTTTAACCATGCACGTGATTTTGACTTATATCCACAACCGGAACTAACACCGATTAATAATTTCGGTTATCCGTATGCAGAAATTGGCGGCGATCCGCTCAATTCATTTGATGCAAAAGAGTTTGGTTATGAGCTTATCTCAAAAGAACTCAAATAATCGCTTTTTTGCCTCGCTTACCGCTGCACTGGTTGCGGCGGTAAGTTCAACGTTATGCTGTATCGCACCGCTGGTTTATCTGGTGTTTGGTATTTCTTCGCCGTGGTTGGTCGGGTTAAGCGAATATGAGTATTTACAGCTTCCGCTTCTGTTTGTTTCGCTTGGGACGTTCGGTTACGGCTTTTGGTTACTGATATTTTCCAAGAAAATTATTTGTACTAAATATTGTTCTCGCCGTACTTTGATTATTTTGTATTGGATTGCCTTTGTGATTATTCTGTTTTTCCTGAGCTATCCTTTTATTTTGCCTTGGTTATTAGAATGAAAAAATTACTGTTTACTTTGCTTTTTTCTATCGGAATTACACCGCTTGTTTATGCCAATGAAGCTGCATCGACCAATAATGTGACAACCGAACAGCAGGCACAAAAAGAAGTGAATTTCTACGTTAAAGAAATGACCTGCCAATTATGTGTCTATTTGGCTAATAAAGAATTGCGAGCAATTGACGGTGTGATTTCGACCAAAGCGAATATGAAAGAGCGTAAAGTTAAAATCATTGCTAACGAAAATGTAGCGGTAGAGCAGATGATTAAAGCGATTGAAAAACTTGGTTACACCGCTGAGCAGATTTAGATTTTTACCGCAGAGCGTACGGATTTTTTACCACGCACGGCAAGCCGTACGTGGTTAGGATCAGCCTACGGCTGAGTGAGCCACGCTGTGGCTCTGAGGGTTTCTGCGATGTGGTTTATTTTCGATGAATGTACGGACACCCTCGCCCCTCGTGGGAGAGGGACAGATTTTTCTTTGTTTAGAAGAAAAATCAGGGAGAGGGGGTAATCAGTTAAAAAGTCTTATTAGGTTTTTATGCCTATCAACTGTCAAATCTCCCCTAACCCCTCTTTGCTAAAGAGGGGGATTTCTTTTAAAAATTAACCAGTTAGGAATTTTTGTTTACCACGCACGAGCCGTACATGGTTAGGATCAGCCTGTGGCTCTGGTTTTTTTGCGATAAGATTAATTTCGCGTTGTCGGTATATTCCGTAGTGCATTTTTACCACGGAATATACTTATTATGCCTCTTTCGCTGCGGTGTAAATTGCGATCATATCCGCTTCATATAAGGTTTTAGCCGCACCGATACTGCCTTTTGAGGCGATACTGCATTTTTGTGCCATTTCGGTAATTTGTTCCGTACTGACCTTAACGCCTAATTCGGTTAAGTTGGTCGGCATATTAATGCTGCGGAAGAAATTTTCCATTGCTTCGATGCCTTTTAAGGCGGTTTGTTCTGCCGTTTTTGCCGGCGTTACACCCATGGCATGAATCGCAAAACGTTCAAAACGAGGCAGGATATCACGATATACGTATCTTGCCCAATGTCCCCACATTGCGGCTAAACCGGCACCGTGGGTTACATCAAACATACCGCTTAATTCGTGTTCCAGCATATGCGTCGCCCAATCGCCGTTACCGCCGCCGCAGCCGGTCAAACCGTTGTGAGATAGGCTTCCGCACCACATAATTTCCGCTCTGGCTTGGTAATTTTTCGGATCTTTTACTAAGATTTGCGCATTTTTCATCACGGTTTTTAAAATACTCTCGGCAATCGTATCGGTAATTTCCATTGTAGCGTTCGGTGTGAAATAACGCTCCATCGTGTGCATTAAAATATCTGCGTTACCGCTTGCGGTTTGATAGTCCGGTAAGGTGACGGTTAATTCGGGATTTAAAATTGAGAATTTCGGACGAGACAAATCATTACTATAACCGCGTTTGATACCGCCCTCGTCTTTAGTAATCACCGAACCGTCACTCATTTCACTACCGGCGGCTGAAATGGTTAAAACGGTTGCAATTGGTAAACAAGCGGTTGCTTGACGTTTATTATCAAAAAGATCCCAAACATCGCCTTCTTCCGCCACACCGTAAGCGATCGCTTTGGCGGAATCAATTACACTACCGCCACCGACAGCAAGAATAAAATCGACTTGTTCTTGTTTACATAATTCAATGCCTTGATAAACCAAAGACAATAACGGATTCGGTACTACACCGCCCAATTCTACATAAGCAATACTTGCGTTATCTAATGATGCTTTAATGCGATCCAATAAACCGGATTTTTTCGCACTTTGGTTACCGTAGTGGATCAATACTTTGTTGCAATGTTGCGCTTTAATCAATTCTCCAACCTGTTGTTCGGTGTCTTTGCCGAATACGATTTTGGTCGGGGTAAAGTAATTAAAATTTTGCATATTCGTTTCTCCTTATCGAATCATTGATTTGGCACATTCTAAAAAGTGATTTATTCCTATACAATGAATAAATTACGAATAAAGAATTCCTGTTTAAGGAATAAAGTGGGGAGAGTATGCTCGATAAAGTGGAAGCGGTGCGTTACTTCTGTATTGCGGCGGAAACATTGCATTTTCGTGAAGCGGCAAACCGTTTGGCGATTTCACCGCAAGTCGTGACGCGTATGATTGCCGATTTGGAGCAACAATTAGGCGAACCGTTATTTAAGCGTAATACCCGCAATATTTCCCTAACCGATTTTGGTAAAGCGTTTTTGGCGGACGCACAAACTTGGCTGAAAGCGACCGAAACGTTATTCCAAACCGACTTTAAAGAATCTATGCGCGGTACTGTGCGGATTACCTTACCACGTTTACCGAATAACGATCTGATTTTAGTTGAGTTATTGGAAGCACTAGCAGATTACCCGCAATTGCATATTGACTGGCGACCGGATACCGCTTTGTATAACAGCGTGACAAAGCAAATTGATATTGGCGTGCGCATCAGTATGCAAATGGAGGCGCATCTGATTACTCGAGAGATTACTACTATCAAAGAACGGATCGTGGCAAGTCCTAAGTTATTGGCTAAATTAGGGCAACCGCAAGATCTAAATGATCTGCAAACTCGTTTCCCGTTATGCGTAGAGATCAATCCGCAGACCGGTAAAGCGTGGCATTGGTTTAATACGCCGAAGCAAAGTTTTATGGTAAAAGATCCGTATTTTATCAGTTCGGAAAGTTACAGTAATTTAGCGGTGGTGTTGCAAGGGTTGGCGGTCGGTATGTTGCCCGAGTATCATTATGCACCGCATACCAAAGCGGGAAGATTAACGATTTTATTTCCCGAGTTAGCGATTCCGGATTGGAAAATGTTTATCTACCGATCGCAGCAAGAAAACACTCCGATACGCGTGCTACACGTATTCAACCTATTGAGTGAGATTTTGCAAAAGCATTACGGAAAGGCGGATTAGACGAACTTTCAATATAGTGCGCCTTAGTTCGCATTTACTAAGATTAAGGGGTATTCAAGCGGTCGGATTTACATAGAATTTTGCAAAAAGTTTTGCCGATTCGACCGATTGCCTTTTTTCTAGTAGCAAAAAACGGCTATTTATGTTAAAAATTGAAGTCGATTTTCTCTCATAATTTCCATTTACATTAAAGGAACACAACAATGTCTTTACAAGCAATTATCGAAGCGGCATTTGAGCGTCGTGCTGAAATCACACCAAAAACAGTTGATGCGGAAACGCGTGCAGCAATCGAAGAAGTTATCGAAGGTTTAGATAGCGGTAAATATCGTGTAGCGGAAAAAATTGACGGTGAGTGGGTTACTCATCAATGGTTAAAAAAAGCGGTTTTACTTTCATTCCGTATCAATGACAACCAAATCATTGACGGTGCGGAAACCAAATACTATGACAAAGTTGCATTAAAATTTGCCGATTACACCGAAGAACGTTTTGCACAAGAAGGTTTCCGTGTAGTGCCGTCTGCAACCGTACGTAAAGGCGCATATATTTCTAAAAACTGCGTATTAATGCCGTCTTATGTAAACATCGGTGCATACGTAGGCGAAGGCACAATGGTGGACACTTGGGCAACCGTAGGTTCATGCGCACAAATCGGTAAAAACGTTCACTTATCAGGCGGCGTAGGTATCGGCGGCGTATTAGAGCCGTTACAAGCAAACCCGACGATTATCGGCGACAACTGCTTTATAGGCGCACGTTCGGAAGTGGTTGAAGGCGTAATTGTAGAAGACGGTTGTGTCATTTCAATGGGCGTATTTATCGGTCAATCAACTCGTATTTATGACCGTGAAACTGGCGAAATCCACTACGGTCGCGTACCGGCTGGCTCTGTGGTGGTATCCGGTAGCCTTCCGTCAAAATGCGGTAAATACAGCTTATATTGCGCAGTTATCGTGAAAAAGGTTGATGCGAAAACTTTAGGTAAAGTGGGCATTAACGAATTACTTCGTACTATCGAAGAGTAATTAAATCCTTCCGCCCCCTCCTTGCAAAAGAGGGGGATTTTTTTACCGCTTGTAAGGAATCAATATGAAAAAAATCCTTCTCCTAAACGGCCCTAATTTGAATATGTTAGGCAAACGCGAACCGCATATTTACGGCTCGCAGACCCTCTCAGATATTGAACAACACTTACAACAATCGGCACAGGCACAAGGTTACGAATTAGATTATTTTCAAGCAAACGGAGAAGAGTCGCTGATTAATCGTATTCATCAAGCATTTCAAAATACCGATTTTATTATCATCAACCCCGGTGCATTTACCCATACCAGCGTGGCAATTCGTGATGCGTTGTTGTCGGTATCCATTCCGTTCGTTGAAATCCATCTTTCGAATGTACACGCCCGTGAACCTTTCCGCCACCATTCTTATCTAAGCGATATAGCAAAAGGCGTAATTTGCGGTTTAGGTGCAAAAGGTTATGATTATGCGCTCGACTTCGCAATTTCAGAATTACAAAAAATACAATTAGGAGAAATGATGAATGGCTAATCCGGTGAAATATGAATCGCTGATTGTCGTCTGTAATGGTTTAGAACGCTTATTCGGCAATATTGTTAAAGTATTAAGCTACCCGTTTCATGCCGTTTTGCCTAAACTTCGTTTTACCATTCCGGAATATAGTCCGGCAAAAATTAAGTCGAAGCAAACTACCCGAATCACGAAAACCATTTGGCAAACCAATTATTCAAACAAAGTAACGTTACCGGTATATGCGAATTATCTGTTTAACCGCTTAATGTCGCTAAGTTACGATTATCGCTATGTCAGTACTGAAGATCGTGAGGCTTATATTAAGGCGAATGCTGATGAACGCACATTTAATGCTTATAGCAAGCTAACCGACGGTGCGGCGCAAGCAGATTTTTGGCGTGTGTTTACATTATTGCAAGAAGGCGGAATCTATATTGATATTGACGGGCATTTGGTCTTCCCAATCTCACAAATTATTCGGGAAAATGATCAGGAAGTCTTAATTAAACGTCGTGACAAATATACCAATTTCTTTTTAGCTTGCGAGAAAGGTCATCCTATCTTAAAAGATACGCTTGAGATTATTATCAGCAATATCGAAAATCGCCGTATCGAAGGCGGGGTGTTTGTGATGACGGGGCCGGATACACTGAATGCCGCAATTGGTAGCAAACAAGTCAATACTCGCCGAGACAAAGTGACTTGCGCACAAGGTACTTTCACCAACGAGTATTTTCAGTATATTGACAAACCTCGTAGTAAATGGAACTACAAAAAGAACGAAGATTTATTAAAATAAGTTCGCTTTGTAACTGCTACGATGAGTTATAAAATTGCGTGAATATCGCCAATTTTACGAGATTTTATTCGCAAAATTGGCGAAATTCAGGTAATCTACACAAGATTTTTACTCTGCACAGTATTGTGCAGAGTTTCTCTTTTTAATTGACTATAAAAACGGAATCTCACTATGGATATTCGCAAAATCAAAAAACTTATCGAATTAGTTGAAGAATCAGGCATCACTGAATTAGAAGTGTCTGAAGAAGAAGGTACAGTACGTATTAGCCGTGCTCAACCGGCTGCATCGGCGGCGGTACAATACGTTGCGGCACCGCAAGCGGCGGCGGTTGCGCCCGCACCTACGGCGGCACCTGTTGCACAAGCAGCTCCGGTTGCAGCGGCACCGGCGGAAGTAAGCGGTCACGCAGTGCTTTCACCAATGGTAGGTACCTTCTACCGTAGCCCAAGCCCGGATGCAAAACCGTTTATCGAAGTAGGTCAAACGGTAAATATCGGTGATGCGTTATGTATCGTTGAAGCAATGAAAATGATGAACCGTATCGAATCGGACAAAGCCGGTGTGGTTAAAGCGATTTTAGTAAACGACGGCGAAGCGGTTGAATTCGACCAAAAACTTATCATCATCGAATAATTTATTCAGCACGGAAATAACGGAATACACGGAATTTTATAAGTTGTACAAGCGGTCTGTTTTTTTACAAATTTTGTAAAAAAATTGGCAAAATTAACCGCTTCCGGCTTCTTCCGAGTGTTCCGTTCTTTCCTTGACAAAAGGGGAAAACTCCAATGTTAGAAAAAGTTGTCATTGCAAACCGCGGCGAAATCGCATTACGTATTTTACGTGCATGTAAAGAGCTTGGTATCAAAACGGTTGCGGTTCACTCAACGGCTGACCGTGAATTAAAACACGTGCTTTTAGCGGACGAAACGATTTGTATCGGCCCAGCTCCTTCAGTAAAAAGTTACTTAAATATTCCAATGATCATTGCCGCTGCGGAAGTGACTAACGCAGATGCAATCCACCCTGGTTACGGTTTCTTATCTGAAAATGCGGATTTTGCCGAACAAGTAGAAAACTCAGGCTTTACCTTTATCGGCCCGACTGCTGATGTGATTCGTTTAATGGGTGATAAAGTATCGGCAATCAATGCAATGAAAAAAGCGGGCGTACCTTGCGTACCGGGTTCTGATGGTCCGGTAGGCAACGATCCGGCTAAAAACAAAGAAATTGCAAAACGTATCGGTTATCCGGTTATTATTAAGGCGTCCGGCGGCGGCGGCGGTCGCGGTATGCGAGTGGTATATAACGAGAAAGATCTCGAAGAATCTATCGCAATGACCAAAGCGGAAGCGAAAGCGGCATTTAATAATGATATGGTGTATATGGAAAAATATTTAGAAAATCCACGCCATATTGAAATCCAAGTATTAGCGGATACACACGGTAATGCGGTTTATTTAGCGGAACGTGACTGTTCGATGCAGCGCCGTCACCAAAAAGTGGTAGAAGAAGCACCGGCACCGGGTATTACCCCTGAATTACGTAAATTCATCGGTGAGCGTTGTGCAAATGCGTGTCGTGAAATCGGCTATCGTGGTGCGGGTACATTCGAATTCTTATTCGAAAACGGCGAATTCTATTTCATTGAAATGAATACCCGTTTACAAGTAGAACATCCGGTCACAGAAATGATTACCGGCGTGGACTTAGTAAAAGAGCAATTACGTGTGGCGGCAGGTCTTCCGATTTCAATCAAACAAGAAGACATTAAAGTGAAAGGCCATGCGATGGAATGCCGTATCAATGCGGAAGATCCGAACACCTTCTTACCTTCTCCGGGTAAAATCACACGTTTACACGTGCCGGGCGGTTTAGGCGTGCGTTGGGATTCTCATATTTATAACGGCTATACCGTACCACCGCATTACGATTCGATGATCGGTAAACTGATTACCTTTGCAGAAGATCGTGATATTGCAATCCGTCGTATGCAAAATGCCTTATCAGAAACGATTGTGGAAGGTATCAAAACCAATATTCCATTACACAATCTGATTATGGAAGACGAAAACTTCCGTAAAGGTGGCACAAATATCCACTACCTCGAGAAAAAGCTCGGTCTTAAATAAGCAACAAGCGGTAAGATTTACTACAAATCTTACCGCTTTCTTTTAGCTTTTCAACCATTGCTGAATAAAATCGGCAATCTGATCAATATCATTAATATCTAGGTGATTCTCTCGTGCGAGCGGATAATCGGTCGCTGTCGCAATTGTCCATTGATCTAGCTCCGGCAACGGTTTTTCAATCGCTTGACGATGCAACTGAATCTTGGCGATCGGCTCGTGTTTAAAACCTTCCACTAAAATTAAATCCACGGCTGTCGGATCAAATTTTGCAATTAATTGCTGAAAATCGACCGCTTGTGTCGGTGTTTCGGTCATTAATGCCCAACGTTCTTCACAGACAATCATAGTCGGATTTGCTCCGGCTATACGTAAGCGATGGCTGTCTTTACCCGGTTTATCCACTTCGACATTGTGGTGCGAATGTTTAATCAATCCGACTCTAATCTGACAAGCGGTCAATTTTGGAATTAATTTTTCCAATAAGGTAGTTTTGCCGGTGCCGCTATAACCGGTAATGCCCAATAATTTTGGCGTGTTGGTAGCTGTTAAACTAAAATTTTCCAAATCGGCAAAGGTATTCATATTTTGAAAAGCAGCTTTTTGCTCGGAGAAATCTACCGCAACACTTTTTTGCGTTTGAAAAAATTGGAATAGACGACGCTCACCGCTTGCCAGATAGTGACGAAGCGATTCAGCTACCGAACGATGAATCAAGGCAGTGGTAGGATGCGCTCGCTCACCGTCATGCACATAAGCAATTTGAGCTTGATTAATCGCTAATGCAACCGAGAGTTTTTTCACTAAATTCTTTGGTAAGAACGGCGTATCACATGGGACGAATAACAGGTATTCGCTGTTAATCTTTTCAAAGCCGGACAGCATTCCGCTCAAAGGTCCTTGGAAATCGCTCAAACTGTCGCAATAAAAAGGCAGTTGAGAGAAATATGTTTGATATTCTGCCTGCGAACGGTTGATATTTAAATGAATCCGAGCGATCTGCGGGATAAGACGCTCTATAATATGCGAAATCAGCGGTTTGCCCTGTAAGAGCTGTAAGCCTTTTTCCGCCCCATTCATACGGCGAGCAAGCCCACCGGCTAAAATTACTGCAGAAATTTGATCTGTTTGTAGCATTTTATGTCCAAGTTTTTTGCAAAAGTGTGACTAAAAGTATATGATTCCGAACACTTTTCAACAAGGGTTTTTAAGGAAGCAAAGTATGAAATGCAAACGTTTAGAAGAATTACTTGAGTTACTCGGCGAACATTGGCGTCAAAATCCGGATTTACATCTGATCGATATTTTACAACAACTTTCGATTGAAGTCGGAGAGCCGGATAACTATGCGGCATTACGTGACGAGGTATTAATTTACCAGTTAAAAATGCGTAATGCGGATAAGCACGAGCCGATTCCCGGCATTAAAAAAGATTATGAAGAAGATTTCAAAACGGCATTGTTACGCGCCCGCGGAATTTTAAACGATTAGTTGAGTCTAACGGACGCATTTATTTTTATTCGAGGAACAATAATGAAAAAAATGGCATTAAAATCAGTTTTAGTCGCACTTTCTGCATTTTTCGCAGTAAATTCAACCGCTTTAGCGGCGGATCCGGTCGAGGGTAAAGAATATACTCAAGTTCGTCAAGCACCGTCGGCACAAAAAGAAGTGGTAGAATTTTTCTCATTCTACTGCCCGCATTGCTACGATTTTGAATTAACCTACAAAATCCCTAGCCAAATTAAACAAGCGTTACCGCAAGATGCGAAATTAGTGCAATATCACGTGAATTTCTTAGGTCGTCAGTCAGAGAACTTAACCCGTGCTTGGGCGTTGGCGATGGCGTTAGGTGTGGAAGATAAAGTAAAAACCGCACTGTTTGAAGCGGCGCAAAAAGATGCGATGAAATCAATGGATGATATTAAAGCGGTATTTACCTCAAACGGCGTAAGTGCGGCGGATTTTGATAACGGTATCAACAGTTTTGCGGTAAACGGTTTATTCAATAAACAAGTGCAATTGGCGGAAGATTTTAAAATTCGCGGCGTACCGGCGTTTTTCGTAAACGGACAGTACCAAATCAATTTGGAAGGCTTTGCCGATTCCGCATCAACCAACGAATTTGTTAAACGTTATGTAGAAGCGGTGACTTTTTTAATTAAAAAGTAAATTAAGTCTCTTAAAGAAAAGGCTCGATCATTATGATTCGAGCCTTTTTGCTTATTATGCGTAATGTAGCTTTACATCGAAATGATCACACATTCCGCCACACTGCGTGCGTTTGATTGTGCGTTAGAAGCGGCGGCTCTATCGCCTACCGGCCCTACAAACACACGATTCCAATCGGCACTTGAACTGATGCGCGCATTAAAGCCGGCCATCGCTAAACGAGCCTGCATATTTTCGGCTTGCGCTTTATTTTTGAAAGCGCCGCATTGTAAACCGAATCTGCCCGCTTGAGCGGCAGGTTTATCCGACGGTTTCGCTGCGCTCGCAACGATTTTAGCCTGTTCCGCTTTTTTCGCTTTTTCAGCCGCTAATTTTGCTTGTTGTTCCGCACTAGCAGCGGTTTCTACCGGTTTTGCCGTTTCAACCGGAACTTGATTTTGTTTGGCAAGTTCTTGCTGTTTTTTCAATTCGGCTTGTTTACGTTTTTCTTCCGCTAATTTTGCCGCTTTTTGCTCGGCGGCTTTTTTAGCGGCCAATTCTTCAGGTGTTAAGGCAACCACTGCGGGTTGTTGCTCCGCCGGTACCGTCGCATCCGTTTGCGTTTCCGCCGTAGTCGTTTCGGTTTGCGCTTTTTCCGCCGCTAAACGTGCAGCTTCTTCCTGCTTGAGTTTTGCTTCAAGTTGCTGTTTTTGCTCTGCGGAAAGTTGTGCCAATTTTTCTTGTGATTTTTGACTGTTATCGGTCAATACTTCACGGGTTTCCAAGTCACGGATGTAGCTGTAAACTTCTTCCGGACGACTTGGTAATGCAGGACCTTGAGGCGGCGTAACTTGGTTTTGCTGGATAGTCGGAATTGCCGGTGCGGGCGCATTTTCTTTTAACACCCATAGTCCGATTCCGCCGGCTAAAAGTAAGAAGATAATAATCCCTAAAATAAGCGATTTATTGATACCCTTTTTTTTGTTGGAACGGGCTGCATAATCACGTTGTGGCACGATAACACCTTATCTTGTTAGATCTAAAAAAATGAAAGATAATAATCCTACTAAAAAAACAACAATTTGCCTAGAAGTTCATAGGACAAGCGGTCTGATTTTGTTAAAAATTTACGCAGATTTTAAATGAGAAAGATAAACGTCAAAGCGGTGATTTTTTGTCGTTTGTGAAAAATCGGGCTTTTGCTCCGCTAAAAAAGGTGCGTAATCCGGGCGTTTTACCACCACTCTTTTACGAGCAAGTACTTTTGCCGGTGCAAAGAAATTATCCGAATCCAAATCCGCACCGACTAAATGTTGGAATACTCGCATTTCTTTTTTTACTAACGCACTCTTTTGTTTATGCGGATACATCGGGTCGAGATAAACTACATCGGCGGCTTGATGTGCTACGTCCAGTAACGAGATGTTACGCACATCGGCTAAAATCATTCGTTCTTGCATAAAGCCACCGATTTCCGGATCGGCATAGGCTCTTGCCAACCCGTCTTCCAATAACGCCGCTACAATCGGGTTGCGTTCGACTAATAACACTTTACAGCCGACAGAAGCCAATACAAAAGCATCTCTGCCGAGTCCTGCGGTCGCATCGATAACTGTAGGTAAATAATCGCCTTTAATTCCGACCGCTTTTGCCACCGCTTCGCCTCGACCGCCACCGAATTTACGGCGGTGTGCCATGGTGCCATCGACAAAATTCACGGCAATCGCACCGAGTTTCGGTTCGTCCAGTTTACGTAGTTCTAAACGCTCGTCGGTTAAAACTAGCGCAAGCATAGCGGATCGGTCGTGAACCAGTCGCCATTTGTCACAAATTTGCTGAAATTTCTCAGTATTCGAAGATTCGTTGATAAGTTGAATTGTCATTATGTTAATTGTAAAAATTAGCTAAATAGCCGGTTAAAATGTTCGAGTAAGCAGGCTTTGCCGGCAAGCGGTTCGTTTTGCCACGATTTTTGCAAAACCTCGTGATCGAACAGTTTTTCATATTCGGCGGAAATCGGACGATAACTGATGTGCCAAGGCTCATAACCGACTTTCGCATTATGAATGCCGTCAAAAGGAAAATAGAAACCAAAGCGTTCGGCATTATGATGAAGCCATTCGGCTAATGGTGCAAAATAACCGCCGGTTTGATATTCCCAAGGCTCAAGCTGTAAATTTTGCCCTTCCGGCAGTAAATCGGGATCAAAAATATCAATTTCCGTCCCCCAATGATGACGACTGGAACCCGGTACTGCCGACCAGCGCATCATCGCTTGAATTTTCTGTAAATCGTCCAATTTACTCATATCAATCGCACAGCCGTTATCATCATGTACCTTACGCTCACCGTTAAATTTTGCATTCCAAATTAGCATTTGGCGATCGAAATCACGATAAGTGCTGGCAGGCTGTAAATTAAAACCGGCTGCTTTTGCCGCCTGCTGCAATGCAAGAAAAGCATCAACCGTCTCAGCTTGCAAAAAGTGTTTATCCGATAACGGATTCGGCAACGGCACAAGATGTTCACGTGTTTTGCCGGTGAGGATTTGTTCGAGGTTTGCTAACATTTTAATATTTCCTCGGCATTAACTTTTGAGTAAGTGTTTGAGGATTTGATAGTACACCTCTCCGCATTTGCCAAGGTCTTCCACGCTGACACATTCATTCACTTTATGAATAGTTGCGTTTAACGGCCCGAACTCAATCACTTCCGCGCCCATTAATGCGATAAAGCGACCGTCTGAAGTCCCTCCGCTCGTATCTAAACGAGGGGTAATTTTTGTGACGTTTTCGACCGCTTGTACCGCCGCTTTAACCAATTCGCCATTACCGGATAAAAACGGTTTACCGGATAAATTCCAACTAATGCGGTGTTTTAACTGATGTTTAGCTAACATTTCCGCCACTTTGTTTTTGATAATTTCATCGGTCACTTCGGTGCAATAACGTAAGTTAAATTGCACGTATAATTCACCCGGAATGACATTATTACTACCGGTTCCCGCTTTAATATTAGCAATTTGTAAACTGGTCGGTGGGAAAAATTTATTGCCGTTATCCCATTGATAAGTGGTTAATTCGGTTAAGAAATTCAATGAAGTATGTACCGGATTTTCGGCTAAATGCGGATAAGCGACATGACCTTGTACGCCTTCAATATAAAGTTCACCGGTAATTGAACCTCGTCTGCCGTTTTTAATCACATCGCCTAACACTTTGCCGCTAGAAGGTTCGCCCACCACGCAATAGTGAATCGGTTCGTCTCTCGCCATCAGTGTTTCCACCACTTTTACCGTGCCGTCTTTTGCCGCAGCCTCTTCATCGGAAGTAATTAATAATGCAAT
The DNA here is from genome assembly GCF_900444945.1 of Actinobacillus lignieresii. NCBI lineage: Bacteria > Pseudomonadati > Pseudomonadota > Gammaproteobacteria > Pasteurellales > Pasteurellaceae > Actinobacillus > Actinobacillus lignieresii. The sequence continues at coordinate 2,059,319 of NZ_UFRM01000001.1, forward strand.
CGTGCCGGTATGATTCGGGTTTGCTTTAACAAACTCTTCCGCTGCCACAACCAATGCGGAAAGCGAACCTTTCATATCCGCCGCACCACGCCCGTAGAGCATTCCTTCAACAATTTCTGCCGAAAACGGCGGATAAGTCCATTGTGTTTCATCGCCAACCGGCACCACATCGGTATGTCCGGCAAATGCGACTACCGGACTGCCGCTACCGTGTTTCGCCCATAAATTCAGCGTATCTCCGAAAGGCAACCATTCGAGTGTAAAGCCTAATTGCGCCAAGCGTTCTGCAATCACTTGTTGGCAACCTTGATCAGCCGGGCTAATGGACGGACGGCGAATTAAATCCTGCGCAAGATTGATGATGTTGTGTTTCATATATTTATTTTCCAAAATCAGGTTATTTACCGAATGCTTGTTCGTATTGTTTGGCATCAAAGCCGATTAACGCAATACCGTCTTGTAAAATAATCGGACGTTTAATTAAGGTCGGCTGGTCTTGCAATACTTTTAATGCCGTTGCACGATCCAGATTATTTTTAACCGCTTCATCTAAATTACGCCACGTAGTCGAGCGTTTATTAACCAGACTTTCCCAGCCGAAAGCGGTTTCGGCATGCTGCAAGAAATCAACGGATAGCCCGTCTATTCGGTAGTCATGAAGTTGGTGAGATATATTGTTATCTGTAAGCCATTTAAGTGCTTTTTTTACGGTATCGCAATTTTTAATACCATATACGCGGATTGTCATAGATTGTATCCTTGATTAATAAATAGAAAAGATTACTTTAGTGTTTTTTTTCTATCGAAACAAGCATTGTTCATAAAAGTACTATATACTCTAATCTATTATTCGGTGGGTTATTAGCCAAATAATGTTTATTAATTAGAAAAATTTATAATCGATAGCCGTGTTTATTTGTATAATTTACGGAATATTTTTTTAGGTATTACTTAAATGAAAAAACTTACTTTTAAAAGTATAACATTAGCCTTAACGTTGATGTTGGCGGCCTGCGGCAGTCATAAGGATACGAATGTATCCGGCTTATCCGAGCCGGAGTATAAAATCTCGGATGCGGATATGAATAAGTGGATCATTGAAAAAAATAAAGTGGAGCAGTGCTTATTCCCTAGAAAAGGATCCGCTAAAAATTCCAAATTGTCGGAGTCTAATCGTTTTGTTTATCAAATGGCGGCTTACAATAGAACCCTTAGTCAGATTATTGGCGAAGACGATTATCAAACGCTGATGCAAGACCCTGCATCTCAGCAATATTTAGCGGAAAGACTGGCGAAGTTAGGTCATTCTAAAAGTGTAAAAATTGAGAAGAAATGGTGTAACGAGCTGAGAGCGGATTACCAAAAATTTAATAAGGCAACGAAAACGGCAAAGTCCGCCGCAAAGAAAGCCACAGGGAAATCTAAACAAGCTAAAAAGACGGTAAATAAAAAATCACAGAAAGTAGCGAGAAAAGAGGCGGAAGAAAAAGACATACCGTATATCGGCGGTATTAATGAAAGGGTGCAAGATACTTCCAGTATGAAAGCCTCTTCCCAAGGCAGGGCGAATACGGCGGAAGATAATTCCTATCAAGAACCGAAAGCACCGAACGGTCGCATTAAAGTCAATTGGGATCCGGTAAAAAACGAAGTATATTCTTACTAAATACGCAACAAAAAAGAGATGTGAATATTAACTCACATCTCTTTTTTTATTTATTCGCATTCCGCTACCGCTTGCCATACTTTCAACATATCGGCGGTTTCCGCTACATCATGCACGCGAATAATCTTCGCCCCGTTTTGTACTGCAATTAACGCCCCGACAGCCGATGCCGTTACACGTTGTTCAACCGGTTTACTGGTGACCGCACCAAGCATCGACTTACGAGATAAACCGGCAAGCACCGGAAAACCGGCATCCGAAAAGACTTTCAAATGTTTAAGTAGCGTAAAGTTATGCTGGACACTTTTGCCAAATCCAAAGCCGGGATCGAGAATAATATGTTCTTTAGGAATCCCTGCGGTGATACATTCAAAAATGCGTTGATTGAGAAAATCCGCGACTTCTTCCAATACATCATCATACTCAGGTTTTTGCTGCATATTCTGCGGATTACCTTGCATATGCATTAAACAGACCGGCAGACCTAATTCTACAGCTATGTCTAGCGCATTCGGCTCGGTTAAGGCTCGAATATCATTCAGAATATCCGCTCCTGCAATAGCGGCTTGCTTAAACACTTCCGCCTTAGAGCTATCCACCGAAATTAAGCAATCAAAACGGGAACGCACCGCTTCTACCACAGGCACAACCCGCTCTAACTCTTGATCAAGGGTAACAATTTGCGCATTCGGGCGTGTAGATTCCCCACCAATATCAATAATGCCAGCTCCCTCTTTTAGCATTTTTTCCGCTTGAAAGAGGGCTTTATCCAGCGAAAAAAACTGCCCCGAATCGGAAAAAGAATCAGGAGTAAAGTTTAAAATACCCATAATTTGTGGCTGGGTCAAATCTAACAAGCGGTCATTTTTTTGCAGATTTTTGAAATGGATTTTCACGCTATTTCTCCGCCCTTAATTTGACTAATACGCCCTTAAGTGTTTTATCTAATGGTGCGGTAATCACCATTTCTTCCCCACTTTTCGGGTGTTCAAAGCGGATAGAATAAGCGTGTAAAAATAAACGGTGTAAACCGGCTTCTTTCATTTTGCTGTCAAATTCGTTGTCGCCATATTTATCGTCCAACGCGATAGGGTGTCCTGCATATTGAGTATGCACACGGATTTGATGGGTTCTACCCGTAACCGGCGAGGCTTTTACCAAAGTCGCATTCGCATAACGCTCTTCAATGCTAAAGCGAGTTTCTGAAGGTTTGCCCTCTTCGCTCACTCGCACAATGCGCTCACCACTTGCCAATTCGTTTTTTAGCAACGGAGCTTTAATCACTTTGGTGTGAGCTTGCCACTGACCACGTACTAATGCCAAGTAATCTTTTTGCACCACTTTTTCCCGCAACTGTTCGTGTAGGCTACGCAACGCCGAGCGTTTTTTTGCCACCAATAAAATACCGGAAGTGTCGCGGTCAATACGGTGAACCAGCTCTAAAAAACGGGCTTGTGGACGTAACGCTCTTAACGCTTCAATCACACCAAAACTCAAGCCGCTTCCGCCGTGTACCGCAATGCCAGAGGGCTTGTTGATAACCAACATCACCTCATCTTCATACAGAATTTGATCTTCCAGCTCTGCCACTTTATTCAATTTGGTTGAAATTGGGGCTTCATTCTTCTCCGCTACACGCACCGGTGGTACACGCACCACGTCATCAGGCTGAAGTTTATATTCAGGCTTGATTCGCCCTTTATTTACCCGTACTTCGCCTTTACGCACAATACGGTAAATCAAACTTTTCGGCACACCTTTAAGTTTGGCTAATAAAAAATTATCTAAACGCTGCCCGGCCTCATCTTCACTGATGGTAAAAAATTGAACGCTGGCACTAATTACTTTTTCTGTTGTCATTTTTGCTTTCTTCATAAAAAAATCATACAAATTCTATCATACCCCTGCCAATTAGAAGACTACAAGCGGTTAAATTTCCCTAATAATTTGCAATATTTCATAGAAATTAAATTTCTTACCTATAACCCACTCAAATAACCATAAAAAAATTATTGAATTATTCTGCTTCCACTCTAAAATACCCACCACTAATCCATAATCAAAATAAGGCCTTTACAATGAAATTAACGAAAATATCTCTATCTATGGCTGCCTGCTTGGTCAACACACAACTCTACGCAACTGTCGAACTTGACACTGTTCACGTAAAAGGAAACACGAAATCAGTACTTTCCGGTAAATATGAATTTGATCAAAAAAATTTAACAACCAAATTACAGACTAACTCAAATGTGAGTGATGCCTTAGTTTCGTTACCTTCAGTTCGAGTATCTAATAACAAAAACGGCAATACATTAGGTGAAATTGCTCCGCAAAATATTTCTTTTCACGGTGAGCGTTATTACAACAATAATTTTATGCTCAATGGTATAGGAATTAATGATAATGTTAATCCTATCGGCTTGGGTGAAGATTCATTATTAAAATCTGATATGACTAAAACAATCGATCCTCAATATATGCCTGCAGGGCATCCTCAAGCATTTTGGTTGAGTACCGATCTAGTTGATACGTTAGAGGTTTATGACCGTAATGTGCCTAGCCAATATGGAAACTTTACCGGCGGTGTAGTGAATGCAAAATTAAAAGAACCTGATTTCAAACGTGCATCCGGTTCTGTATCTTACCGAACAACCCGAGATGCTTGGACTAAATTCCACTTGGAAGGGCAGTATAAAAATGAATTTTATCGTGCCAATTCACCTTTATTACAACCTAAATTTACTAAGCACGAATATACGATTCAGCTAAATCAGCCACTTACAGAACGTTCCGGATTGCTATTTGCTTATAGCCGTCAGCAAAGTTCTGTACCTCAGCATCAACAGTATTTGCACAAATGGACTAATCGCTATCGTCGTAACGAAACGTTACTTGCAAGCTATAAAAATGAATTAAATGAGAATAACCGTTTAACGATTAATGGAATTTATTCTACTCATCAAGCAGATGAATATCTGGAAAATGCGGTAGATGGTCGCTTTAGATTAAGTGGCGGTGGTTTTTTAACTAATATTAAATGGGAGAATTACAACGTTCTTGGCTTGCTAACTAGTGAGTTAGCTTATCGAAATAACCGAAATCAAACTAAATACGATTCGGATACGCTTTATCGTTATACCAAAACTAAAAGTATTGACTGGATTTCTGATCCAAATACAGGAGAAGCGATAAAAGGTGGTATCGGTAAACGTTATACTCAGCAACAAAGTTTGCAGCTAAAACAAAATCTGGATTTCAATAAATTTGAAATCGGCAGCACTATTCATGAAATGAGTGCCGGTTGGGAATGGCAACAAAATACATCAAGATTAAAGCAACCTAAACTTGCAAAGCAGTATGCTGGAGCTGCCGACTATTATAAAGGTGAAGTATTTAATATTGAAAATTGTACATATTGTATTCCCAAAGAACAATATTTCAAATATAGGGTTCATTACTTACCGATAGATGGGAAAGTTAAACATAATCGTTTTGCCTCCTATTTACAAGACAAAATCGTTTGGAATAACTTCACTTTTGTGCCGGGCGTACGTTTTGACTACACGCAATTTACCCGTAAATGGAACATTGCTCCAAGAAGTTATATTGATTATAACCTGTTAGGTAAAGACCAAACTCATCTTATCGCTGGTTTCAATCGCTACTACGCAGGAGATTTAGTTGATTATAAATTACGTTCTGCCTTCAATTTTGAAGACCATTATAACAGAGAGTCTTACAACAGTCCTTGGGAGCTAGACAGATCTATCTTACATATTGCCTATAAAGGAAGTAAACTTAAAACACCTTATAGCGATGAAATTAATGCCGGAATCAGTCAAAAAATTTCAAATAGCTTATGGACATTCAAATGGGTACAACGCAACAGCAAAGATCAGTTTATGACCCAAATTGATTCTGATGTAAAACCCCAACAACGTTGGCTATCTAATTCAGGACGAAGTAAACATAATACCTTTAGTTTAGAAATAGAAAGTATCGAACCTATCGATTTGTCTTTTATGGCTCTTAAATGGCAATTCGGTGTTGCTTTTAATAAGAGTAAAACTAATCAAACAAATGATTACACCCAGCGAGATTGGAAAGATTACGGCATAACTAAAATGCTTCATAAAGATAAATTACAATCAATTGAATATCTTCCTGCAAGAAACTTCAATACCCCTTGGAAAGGTTATTTACAGCTGGAAAGTTATTTTCCATCACTTAATTTAAACTGGGCACAGCGTATTAATTATGAATCATCTAGTAAAGATTATACCTTTAAAGGTTTTAGATGTACTTCTGAAAAATCGGTATGTAACAACTATGAGGGATTGGTTGCTCGTGTATATGAAACAGCAAAACCACGCCACATTACGCTTGACTGGTTCTTTAATTGGAAAAAAGAACTAGGGCAACATAAAGCATTTTCAGTTAATGTAAGTGTACTTAATGTGCTTAACCGTAAGTTACTGGCAAATAAAATCACCACCGATGATGAAAACTATTACCAAACATACCGTGCCGGTAGACAATTTTGGCTCGGTGCAAAATATGAGTGGTAATTACCATTCTTGCAAAGTTTTGTAATAAAAGATTTATTTTAGTGCCGTACTAATTATAATTCCATTGTATTAATTCATATTTAATACAATGGAATTATTTCTTTCCAGCCTCAGCTATTACGTTGAGAAAATATCAACTTTTTAAGGAAAATAAAATGTCAGCAGAAAAAGCTACTGAAACTACACCAAATATCAATGTTGTTGCGGAAACGGAAAAAGCGATTAATAAAGTCAGCAATATGGATTTCAACACTATGTTCAATGAGTGGATTATCCCTTACGGTACAAAAATTCTGCTTGCGATTGCGATTTTTGTGATTGGTAAGTTTCTTGCCCGAGTAATTAGCACCTTATTGGGTAAAGCAGCATTGAAATCAACCAAAGATGAAATGCTACAAAGTTTTATTTCCTCTATCAGCTACTTCTTATTGCTCTTAATTGTCGTCATTGCTGCCCTTTCACAACTCGGCATTAATACCAGCTCATTGGTTGCCTTAATCGGTGCAGCAGGTTTGGCGATTGGTTTATCTCTGCAAAACTCACTACAAAACTTTGCGGCAGGTGTGATGTTATTAATCTTCAAACCGTTCCGTAAAGGCGATTTAATCGAAACCGGCGGTATGACCGGTACGGTTGAGCAAATGGGCTTATTAGTGTTGGAACTGCGTACCGGCGATAACAAAACCGTATTAATTCCGAACGGTAAAGTGTTCTCGGACAGCATTGTAAATTATTCGGATAATGAAACTCGCCGTATTGATTTTACATTTGATATTTCATACGAATCAAACTTAAAAGAGGCGAAGGATATTGTGACTCGCATTTTAGAAAATGATGCGCTAGTCTTAAAAGATCCGGCATTTGTCGTAGCAGTCGGTGCATTATCTGCGCATAGTGTACAACTTGTAGTGCGTCCTTGGGTGAAAACAGCAGATTACTGGACGGCATACTGGGGAATTACCGAAACGGTAAAACTCGAATTTGATAAAGCGGGAATTGAGATTCCGTATAATCAAATGAGCTTACATCTTGCCGATAGTAAAGCGATTGCGATTGAAAATAAATAATTATTTGAGACATAAATAACAGGCGGTCGGTTTTTTGGTAAATTTTACCAAGAATCCGACCGCTTTTTTGTTGTTCGGTAAATGCATAAAATAGTATCAAAAAGCGGAAAAGTCGCTTAGAATCTGATCAACTTTATAAAAGTTATAATCATTTTACCTATTTCTAATAAACTTTCTTATATATGGAATGAACTTATGTCAAAACAACTCAACTTTGTGATGATTTCGCCGCATTTCCCGACTAATTTCGAGACGTTCGCCGTCCGAATGAAGGAAAAAGGCATTAATACGTTAGGTATCGCCGACACGCCTTATGAGCAGCTCAGTGATAATTTAAAAGCGCATTTAACCGAATATTATCGTGTCGATAATATGGAAGATTACGATCAGGTTTATCGTGCGGTAGCCTATTTCGCGCATAAATACGGACGTATTGACCGTGTTGAATCGCATAACGAATATTGGCTTGAGCTGGATGCCAAATTACGTACCGATTTCAACGTGTTCGGTTATAAAAATGAGGATATGCTCACGATTAAAACCAAAGCGCAAATGAAAGAAGTATTTCGCAAGGCCGGTTTGAAGGTGGCAAAAGGACGTGTATTTAAAGACGAACAAGACGCTCGCAAATTGACAAAAGAGCTGAAATTCCCAGTAATCATTAAACCGAACTCGGGTGTTGGCGCATCGGATACTTATAAAGTGCGTAATGAAGCGCAGTTAAATGAATTCTTCGCCGTTCAAAATCCGCAAGTCGAATATATTATGGAAGAATTTATTGACGGAGATATTGTGACTTTTGACGGCTTAACCGATCACGAGGGCAATATCGTGTTCTACTCCAGCCTCGAATATTCCGAAGCGGTGTTAGACACGGTGGAAAAAGACGGCGATATGTTTTATTACGTCCCACGTGAAATCTCACCGAAATTAGTCGAGTTAGGCAAAATTTGTGTGGAAGCCTTTAAAGTGCGTGAGCGATTCTTCCACTTTGAGTTTTTCCGTGTGAAAAAAAACGGCGAATTATTACCGCTTGAAATCAACTGTCGTCCGCCGGGCGGTTTAACCATTGATATGTGGAACTATGCGAACGATTTTGATGTGTTCCGCGAATACGCCAATATCGTGACGGAAAATAAATTCTATGCTGACATTACCCATCCGTGGAATGTGGTATATATCTCACGTAAAGCGAACCAAAATTATCTGAACAGTATTGAGGACGTTTGCCGTCAGTATGCCGACAATATTATCAGCGTACAAACCGTACCGGGCGTATTTGCCAAAATTATGGGCGAACACGGCATTTTAGTTCGCACCGAAACGATGGAACAATTACGTGAAATTGTCCGTTTTGCACAACAAAAACAGTAAAAGGAGCTAACCATGCATTTTGAAAGAAGAAGTCATTGGAGTGGTGAATTAGGTCGTGAAATGCACTTTAATGTGTATGGTCATGCCGGTAAACCGGTAATCGTGTTTCCTTCCTCGGGAGGTAATCAAAATGAATACGGTAACTTCGGTATGATTGAGGCTTGCCGTGAATTTATTGATCGCGGTTTAATCAAGTTCTACACACCGGATTCTTACGATAGCGAATCGTGGTTGGCGTTACACAAATCCGGTCACGATATGGCGTTGGCACATAACGCTTACGACCGTTATATCGTCCACGAATTAGTACCGCTAATCCGTCACGAATCAAACTGGAACGGTACGATGATCGCCACCGGCTGTAGTATGGGTGCGTTCCATTCGGTTAATTTTGCACTACGTCATCCGGATCTGTTTGATACTACGATTGCACTGAGCGGCGTTTATGACGCTCGTTTCTTTACCGGCGAATTTTACGGCGATCCGACCGTCTATTTTAATTCGTCTATCGATTCGCTTTGGGGACAAAATGATGATTGGTTCTTAAATCGTTACCGTCAAAATCATTTTATTATTGCGGTTGGACAAGGTGCTTGGGAAGAACAACACGTGGAAGATACCCGCCGTTTACAAGAAGCGTTTAATGCGAAAGGGATTCAAGCGTGGTTTGATTATTGGGGGCATGATGTGGAACACGATTGGCCGTCATGGCGTAAAATGATGTCGTACTTCTTAGCTAAATTGGCGGAGCAACATATTATCTAAACGCGCCCCTTTCTCAAAATACAAGCGGTTAAATTCTGCAGAAAACTTGCAAAATTTAACCGCTTGTTTGTTTTTTTCCGCTCTATTTTCCCATTAACGAAAAACTTAAAAATTCTACAAAATGATTCGCCCAATGTATTTCATGGTGGGTTTCATTCGCCATAATTTTCAGCCGAATGTTATCAATCGGATGAAAAGTGCGAAGCAGTGCTTGATAGTAATAAAGCGAACTATTGATATAAGCCTGATTCATATTGGAAATATACTGCGCACCCATATCATCGCCTTCATTTGTGCCGACTTGAATAAACACTTTACTCGCTTTATTCAGCGGATGACGATGCACAAAATCCAAAAAGGCGGATTCGCTAAACCAAGAAGCGGAAGAAAATACGCCCAAATGGCCGAAGGTATCCGGATAAGCCGCGCCCATATAGGCGGTAATAATGCCGCCCATTGAACTGCCGGCTAACAGCGTATGCTCACGTTGCGGTTTGGTACGATAGTGAGCGTCAATAAACGGCTTTACCGTATTTACTACCCAATGCCCGTATTCCGCGCCCATACCGCCGGCATTACGCGCTTCCGGCGTATGTCCGACATCGGTTCGCCACGGAGCGTATTCGTCCAGACGGTGTACCGTCGCATTATCGATTCCGACAATAATCAGTTTCGGAAATTCTTGGTGACTTTTAATAGTCGGAATAATTTTCCATGAATAGCCGGAATAAGATTCTTTGCTATAAAACACATTCTGCCCGTCGTGCATATACAATACCGGATAGGTTTGCCAATTTTCTTTGTGATAATCTTTCGGGAGCAGCACGCGAATGCGGCGGTGATGATTGTAGTAAGGCACATACAGAAAATGTTCTTCCATTTTCAGATAGTATTTATCCAAATTCATTTTATATTCCATCATTTCACAATATTCAGATTAAGATCGTAACGTTTTTTATTTATCGAACACAAGCGATTTTATAGAAGATTTAAAACGAGATGACAGGGAGAAATAAAGAAAATAAAAGCGGTTATTTTTTGCAAAATATTGCGTAAAAATAACCGCTTGGAATCAGCTTAGATCGCGTAATCGTCTTTTAATAGATGCTTATAGGCAAACAGATAAGATGCGCCGACGAATGCCGCACCGCCGGTTACGTTACCTAAGAACACCGGAATCATATTAAAGAAGAACTGCCCCCAAGTCACATCAGCGCCCGCCCAAATGCCCGCCGGAATAATAAACATATTCGCCACGAAATGTTGTAAGCCGATTAATACGAAGGTCATCACCGGGAACCACATCGCTAAAATTCGTCCGGAAGTTTGTTTTGCACCGAAGTAGAACCAAATTCCCATACACACCATCCAGTTACAGGCGATTGCCGAGATAAATGCACGCCCGAAGTCCATATGGACTTTCGCTTCCGCAATCGCAATAGTTTTCGCCGCCGAAACGCCTTCCGCCAAACCGACATAATGCCCGAGGAAATACGCCATAGAAACTGCGCCGACTAAGTTGCCTAAACTGACAATCACCCAGTTACGCACTAATTTCGGTAAACTGACTTTTTTACTGAATTTACCTAACGCCATCAGCATCATATTGCCGGTCGCCAGTTCGCCGCCGCCGATCAAGATACAAATTAAGCAAATCGGGAAAACCGCTGCGCCTAATAAGTTGGCGAGTCCGCTCCATTCCGGCGGAATACCGCTGACCACTTTTAAATAAGCGATATAACCGAAACTCACATAGCCGCCGCCGAGAAAACTTAAAATGGCGAGCATTTTTAAACTGCTTTGCGATTTGGCAAAACTTTTGTCGATAACGTCTTGTAGGATTTCGTGTGGGTAAAGATCTCTATTGTGCATAATGTAAATCAAATGTTAATGAAAAGGATAGGTGAAATGTAGCAGAGCGATAACGTTTAGAGAAAGAATCTGCGGTTATATCTCACGTATTTTGGTTATATGTCGGAAAGTGTGAGCCGTTTCGCAAAATAAGCGGTCATTTTCGGCAAAAATTTTGCAAATGGCATAGTTAGGTTTATACTTTGAAATAATGACATCTTTTACAAAAGGAATAGCTTATGCGTATTGATACCTCAGCACTTTGTGATATTTATTCCGATCAGGTCGATGTAGTCGAGCCAATCTTTTCGAGCTTTGGCGGAGCCTCTTCTTTTTACGGTAAAATTACCACGGTAAAATGCTTTGAAAGCAACGGTTTAATTGCCAGCGTGTTAGAAGAAGAAGGTCAAGGAAGAGTATTGCTGATTGACGGCGGCGGTGCGGTTCGTCGTGCATTAATCGATGCGGAACTGGCGCAACTTGCGCTTGATAACGGTTGGGAAGGAATTATCGTTTATGGTGCGGTTCGTCAGTTGGACGTATTGGAAACGTTGGACATCGGTATTCACGCATTAGCACCGATTCCGGTCGGTGCCGACGATAACGAAATCGGCGAAGTCGATACGCCGGTGAATTTCGGCGGCGTGACTTTCTTCCCGGAAGATTATGTTTATGCGGATTTAACCGGCATTATTCTTTCGCCGGAATTGCTGGATTTAACGGAATTGGAAGAGTAACCCATCGAATATAGAAAACCGACCGCTTGGTCGGTTTTTTGTTTGGTTACATATTTAAATAAAACGCCTTGGTTAGCTGCTTGAACGCTTCGGTATATTGATTATCCGCATCGTAAATCACTAATTCCTGTTCCTCAAGCGGTACGTTTTGCGCTGAAAAACTGGCGATCATACGTTTCGCCGCTTGCCCTTGTTTGGTAATGATTTTGCAAATTTTCGTGCAAAACAGACCGTTTGTTCGGCTTTGTTCCACTAATTTTTCCGCCGCTTCAAAGGGTAAAATAAAGCTGATTTCACCCTGTTCCGCCAACCATTTTTTCGCTTGTAACAGCCAGTCTAAATGACTTTGGGTCGCGGCACGAGCCAAATCTCTTTCGTAAGATCGGGAAGCCAAACTCTCGCTGAAATAAGGCGGATTCGACACGATAAGATCAAACTTTTGGTGAAAGTGATAATCTAAGACATCGCCTTGATAAACTTGCAAGCGGTCGGAAAATGCGGAATTTCGGCAATTTTCAACCGCTTGTCGATAGGCGTTCGGCTCTAATTCAAGCGCGCTAATTTGCGTATTTTCGTCCGTACGCTGTGCCAACATAATTGCCACCAATCCGGTGCCGAGATCTAAGATCTGACGTTTGTGCCGAATATCGGCGATAGCACCGAGTAAGATGCCGTCGGTATTGACTTTCATCGCACATTTGTCGTGAGCGATAAAAAATTGTTTAAATTGGAAACCTTGAGATTTTGTCATAGATGTACAAATTTAATGTGAGATACGCTATAATCGCATTGTTTTTTTACCTCTACAACAGAAGGAAACTAAAATGGGCTTAGAAAACGTACCAGCTGGTAAAGAATTACCAGATGATATTTATGTAGTAATCGAAATTCCGGCAAATGCGGATCCGATCAAATATGAAGTGGACAAAGAAACCGGCACATTATTCGTGGATCGTTTTATGTCTACGGCGATGTTCTATCCGGCGAACTACGGTTATGTAAACCACACGTTATCGTCTGACGGCGATCCGGTTGATGTATTGGTACCGACACCATATCCGTTACAACCGGGTTCGGTAATTCGTTGCCGTCCGGTCGGCGTATTAAAAATGACCGACGAAGCGGGCGGTGATGCGAAAGTGGTTGCGGTTCCGCACACAAAATTAAGCAAAGAATACGATCACATTAAAGACGTAAACGATTTACCGGCGTTATTAAAAGCACAAATTCAACACTTCTTCGAAAGCTATAAAGCGTTAGAAGCGGGTAAATGGGTGAAAGTGGAAGGTTGGGGCGATGTAAACGAAGCGCGCCAAGAAATCTTAGAATCATTCGAACGTGCTAAAAAATAATTGTTGTTTTTAGAACGAGATGCCAAACACTCACAGAGTGCTTGGCATTTTTTTCTATGGCAAATAAATAACCCATTTATTTTCTAGGGGAATAAAATGAAATTGATTAAAAAAATTGGCGCAGCCGCATTTTTAGTTTCAGCGATTGCGGCTTGCGTCAGTACTCAAAGTATTAACCAAGAAGCGGCGCAAAGCTATGCGCAAGTAAAAAGCCAAGCACAAGCGGAAAGAGCGGTAGATGCAAGTTCCGCAACCGCACGCCGTATCCATACGGTATTTAATAAAATGAAGCCTTATGCGGAAAGAGCGAATACGACCGGCGTGCCGTTCCAATGGGAAATTACCGTGTTAAAATCCGACGAAATGAACGCTTGGGCGATGCCGGGCGGTAAAATGGCGTTTTATACCGGATTGGTCAATAAGTTAAACTTAAATGATGACGAAATTGCGACCGTGATGGGACACGAAATGGCACACGCTTTATTGGAACACGGGAAATCGGATCGTACCTTTAATGCGGTAACCGGCATTGCGGCGCAAGTCGGCTCAATCGCTTTACAATCGCAAGGGATTCAAACCAATTTCGGCGGTGTGGATTTGGTCGGCACGGTGGCGGATCTCGGTTTAAACAAGCCGTTTTCTCGTAGCCAAGAAACCGAAGCGGACGAAATCGGCTTAATCTTAATGGCGCAATCCGGCTACAATCCTTCGGCGGCACCGAACGTATGGGTCAAAATGAGTAAAGTCGGCGGCAGCTCGGGCAGTTCTATTTTCTCTACTCACCCGTCAAACGAAGATCGTCAGGAAAATTTACAACGCTTACTACCTGAAGCGATGAAAGTGTATCAAACCAGTAAAAAATAGTTTAAAACAAGCGGTTTAATTTATTCCGTTTTTTGCAATAGGCAGATCGTTTGGATCTGCCTTATTTTTTTGTTTAAAAAACAACCGGTTTAAAACAGTCGTTTTATACATGACACCAAATAGATATAACTAATTGTTTTATAAAGATTATTTATGAAAGTTGATATTTTTTAGAAAGTTATTCACGCTCATTTTTCGAAACTATCACAAATTTATCCACAATTGATGGGGATAAAATCGCAAGCGATGTGAATAAGATAAAGAAAAAAATAAAGATCTGGAAAGTTATCCATATAAAGTATAAAAAGCAGTATATAAAAAGATCCGAAACAAAGAAAAGGGATCATTTTTGCGCATAAATAAAGATCATTGCTCTTATAAATAAAAACAAGGGGTTATCTCGGTTATACTCATTATAAACCGAGCTATTTGACAACTTATCCACAGAGTTATCTACAAAATTGGCTTTAGAGGTTGTTCTAAGACGGAAAGTGTGAAACAATCTCATTCATTTTCTATTTACCTAAAAATAAATAAGGTGGTCAAGTGATCGATTTCGATGGCTACCGCCCAAATGTTGGTATCGTCATTTGTAATAAAGCAGGACAAGTTCTGTGGGCAAAACGGTTTGGACAAAACTCTTGGCAATTTCCGCAAGGCGGGATTAACGAGGGCGAAAACATTGAAACGGCAATGTACCGTGAGCTTTATGAAGAAGTCGGCTTAACTAAAAAAGATGTGCGATTATTATGGGCGTCTAAATATTGGCTGAAGTATAAATTACCCAAACGCTTAGTGCGTAGTGACGGTTCTCAGCCGGTGTGTATCGGGCAAAAACAACGTTGGTTTTTGCTGCAACTTCTCAGTGATGAAAATTTGATTGATTTAAAAACGACTAAAAGCCCGGAATTTGACGGTTGGCGTTGGGTTAGCTTTTGGTATCCGGTGCGTCAGGTGGTTTCGTTTAAGCGCGATGTTTATCGCAAAGTGATGAAAGAATTTGCCAGCGTGCTATTAAATGAATCAAAAAAACCAGAAACGGTTGAAAAACCTCGTGTAGAACGTACGGAAAAGCGCGATTTTCAAAAACGTGATAATCAAAAACGCGAATTTCGCAAATCTGCTCGTACGTGGAACAATTCGCATCAGAAAGGAAAAGCGCAATGATAGAAGTATTTTTGAGTTGTCTTGTCGTAGGTTCGGCGGTCGGCTTCTTAGCCGGTTTATTCGGTATCGGCGGCGGTTTGATCATCGTACCGAGTTTGGTTTATTTATTACCCTTAGCCGGTGTAACGCCGGAGAATTTAATGGCGGCTGCACTCGGTACTTCGTTTTCAACCATTGTTGTTACTGCATTTTCATCGGCGCAACGTCATCACAAATTAGGTAATGTGGATGTACAAGTCAGTAAATATTTCATTCCCGCTTTAATGGTATCGGTCTTCCTTGCAGGCTTAGCGGTAAGCAATTTGGATGCGAAATTGATGTCGAAGATTTTTGCGGTAATGGTGCTGTATTTGGCGGAGAGAATGTTGTTTTCCTTGAAAAAAACGCCTGAAATTAAACCGCTTACCACGCAATCTACTATTGTCGCCGGCGGCGTAATCGGTGCCTTATCCAGTATGGCGGGGATTGCCGGCGGTGCTTTTATCGTGCCGTTTCTAAATAGCCGAGGGTTAGAAATGAAACGTGCGATAGGCACATCCTCATTTTGTGGTGCTTTTTTAGGTTTATCCGGTACGATTAGTTTTATCGCAAGCGGTTGGAATGTAGAAATGATGCCGGACTACTCTTTAGGTTATGTCTATTTACCGGCGTTATTCGGTATAACCTTAACCTCTTATTTTACCTCTAAGCTCGGGGCGAATGCGGCGAATGTCTTACCGGTCGCGACCTTGAAAAAAGCCTTTGCGGTGATGTTGGTTGCGATAGCGATTAATATGTTTGTAAAATAATGCGACGTTTGCTCCCCTCTGTATCAGAGGGGAATTTTTTTAAAGGAATAATATGAACGAACAATTTATTCAATTTCCACAAATTGACCCGATTATTTTTAGTATCGGTCCAATCGCTTTGCGTTGGTACGGTTTAATGTATTTAATCGGTTTCGGTTTTGCTTATTGGCTTGGTATGCGTCGCGCAAAAAACTCCAACGGCGTTTGGACAACCGAACAAGTTGATCAGCTTATCTATACTTGCTTTTGGGGCGTAGTATTAGGCGGACGAATCGGCGACGTATTTTTCTATAATTTCGAGCGCTTGTTACAAGACCCGATGTTCTTATTCCGTATTTGGGAAGGCGGAATGTCATTCCACGGCGGTTTGATCGGTGTAATTGTCGCGATGATTTGGGTTTCTTTCCGCCAAAAACGTAGTTTCTGGAATACGGCAGATTTTATCGCACCGTTGATTCCGTTCGGGCTTGGAATGGGGCGTATCGGTAACTTTATCAATGATGAACTTTGGGGACGTATCACTGATGTGCCTTGGGCGGTATTATTCCCAAGCGGGGGATATTTACCTCGTCACCCTTCGCAACTCTATGAGTTTTTCCTAGAAGGTGTGGTACTGTTCTTCATCTTAAACTGGTTTATCAAAAAGCCCCGTCCGGCAGGTTCGGTAGCAGGACTGTTCTTAATCGGTTACGGTGTGTTCCGCTTCTTAGTCGAATATGTACGTGATATCGACCCGAACGTAAATACGGTAGATGATTTGATTACCCGAGGTCAGTTATTATCGTTACCAATGATTATCGGCGGACTGGCGATTATGATCTGGGCATATTCTCGTAAAAAAGCATAACGACAAGCGGTTGAATTCGTTAGAAATTTTGCAAATTTCCGATGAAATTCAACCGTTTTTTTGCTGCCCGAATTCTGCGAGCTTGATCGAAAAGACACAAAGTCGTAATTGAATCTACCGCAAGATTCTGTAGGCTATGTTCCAAAAAAGGAGCGAATATGTGGAATCTATTTCAGCAACCGGTCGAAAAAGAGTCGTTTGAATCTTGGGGAAAAATGTGTGATGATATTGCGAAAGTCGCATTATTGGCGTTGCCGGTAATCTTATATAGCAAAGAAGGGCTAGACTTTCGTTTAATCAATATTGTATTGCTACTATGCGCTACCTATCTATTTTTACTAGGCGGCAGAATTTGTCGTAAGAAATCATTTAAGGGGAAAAAAGTATGAGTTTAACTATCGCCTTAGCCGTATTTACATTAGTTGCCTTAGCATTTGTGTTTTGGCTAAATTATGCAGCAAAACACTCATAAGAATATAAAAAGCTGTAACCTCTGATTGTTACGGCTTTTTTATTTGCTAAAATTAGTGGCAACTGAATTTAAATAAGGAAAAAATTATGACTGCAAAATATAAAGTAATCGGTTTTGATCTGGACGGTACCTTGGTAAATACTCTGCCGGATTTAACTTTGGTGGCTAATTCGATGTTTGCCGAATACGGTTTACCAACTACGACGCAAGAGAAAGTCTTAACTTGGATTGGTAAAGGTGCGGATATTTTCTTTCAAAATGCGATTGCTTATACCGGACAAGTGTTTGATGCCCAAAAATTAGTGCAGTTACGTACCAGTTTCGATAAATATTATGCCGCTTACGTTTGCGAAGAAAGCGAGTTATATCCGAATGTAAAACAAACTTTAGAAACGTTGAGGGAACAAGGTTATACGTTGGTGGTGATTACCAATAAACCGACCAAATTGGTCGAGCCGGTATTAAGTGCGTTCGGGATTTTTGAATTGTTCAGCGAATATCTAGGCGGACAATCGTTACCGAAAATCAAACCGCATCCGGATCCGATGTTGCATATCTGTGAAAAATTTGCGATTCAGCCAAGTGAAATGTTATTTGTCGGTGATTCGGAAAATGACGTGATTGCCGCCAAAGCCGCCGGTTGTGATGTGGTCGGTTTAACTTACGGTTATAACTACAACGTGCCAATCGAGCAATCAAACCCAACCTTCGTTACCGGTGAATTTGCTGACGTATTGAAATTTGTTGGTTAATTCTACATATAACAAGCGGTCAAATTCCCTTAGTTTTTTGCAAAAAATTTCTGGAATTTGACCGCTTGTGCTTTTATCGAATGGCAATAAAGGCTAAGATAAGTCCATTCGTTTCTAATTTAACAAGAGATTATAAAAAATGACCAAACCTATTGTATTTAGTGGTGTGCAACCATCGGGCGAATTAACGATCGGGAATTATTTAGGCGCACTGCGTAATTGGGTGAAAATGCAAGACGATTACGATTGCCTTTTCTGTATCGTTGATTTACACGCGATTACCGTGCGTCAAGATCCGGTAGCGTTACGTAAAGCCTCTTTGGATGTGTTAGCACTTTATTTAGCTTGCGGTATCGATCCGAACAAAAGTACTATCTTTATCCAATCACACGTACCTGAACATACTCAATTAGCGTGGGTATTAAATTGCTATACTTACTTCGGCGAAATGAGCCGTATGACCCAATTTAAAGATAAATCTGCACGTTATGAAGAAAACGTGAACGTCGGTTTATTTACTTATCCGGTATTAATGGCGGCGGATATTTTACTTTATCAGGCAAATCATGTGCCGGTAGGCGATGACCAAAAACAACACTTAGAAATCACTCGTGATATTGCCAACCGTTTTAATGCGTTATACGGTAAAAAAGATGCGGAAGGTAATGTACTTGAGCCGGTTTTCCAAGTGCCGGAAGTTTTTATCGGTAAAGCCGGTGCGCGAGTGATGTCCTTACTTGAACCGACCAAAAAAATGTCGAAATCGGATGAGAATCGTAATAACGTCATCGGTTTATTAGAAGACCCGAAAGCGGTTGCGAAGAAAATCAAACGTGCGATGACTGACGGTGACGAGCCGCCTGTAGTACGTTACGACCGTGAAAATAAAGCCGGCGTATCAAACTTATTAGATATTCTTTCTGCAGTCAGCGGTAAAACCATTGCCGAATTAGAAGCCGAATTTGAAGGCAAAATGTACGGTCACTTGAAAACCGAAGTGGCGGAACAAATTTCTTCATTATTAACCGATCTTCAAGAACGTTATAACCACTTCCGTCAAGATGAAGCGTTACTCGAAAGAATCTTCCGCGAAGGTGCGGAAAAAGCGAGAGTTCGAGCAAGAAAAACACTTGATGAAGTGTATAAATTAGTTGGTTTCGTACAATAATTCTTAAAAGAAAATGCCCTTGTAAGTGAGATACAAGGGCATTTTTGTAGATTTTCGCGAAATTTGACCGCTTATTTTAATAAATCTTTCAGACTGGATTTCATTTTTGCCATTTGTTCTTGATAGATTTGCTGATTTTCCAATTCGTCCATTAAGTAATTGACCGCTTCCGACAGCGTCATTTCTTTTTCTTTGGCATATTTGGATAAGCGCAACCAGCTGGCGTATTCCAAATCGATCGACTTTTTCTTGGTGGTAATTTTTTCCGCATTGAAATAACGTTTACGTCTTGCTCGTACCGACTGACGCATTTTCTTACGTTGTTCGGCGGTCATTTCTTGTTTAATCCACTGTTCGATTTCTTCCGGAGAATGTTGAAGCGTGGTTAAAAGCTGAACTTTTAACTCAATTAAACTGGTTTCTTCATATTTGGTAATATTCTCGCCTTCACGATGTTTTTTCAGCAGATATTTCCATTTCCAATTCGCTTCTTGAATCTCTAATTTTTGATATCGCATTTTTATTTCATTCCCCTAGATTAACGCTTATCAGTATAGCGGAATTCTGTATAATAAACCAAATTTCTATTATGAGGCATTTTCGTGAATTTAACCCCATTAGCGTGGCAATCTTTAACGATTCGGCATCAATTTTCCGAAGCGTTTGATGCGGTACGTTTCTTTGATTTTCAACCCAATGCAAAGCAAGCGATTGATCTGTTTAAACGAGGGCGGTTCGGTTCGCTACTTGTGTTAAAAACAGAAACATTCCCCGAATTTATTAATGAAATCGAGCAGTATTTAACCCAAGACGTTCACACTAAAGTGATTACCAAAACCGAATTTAATAAAAATAATTTATTCGGTTACAGTATTTATTTGGAAAAAGAAAATAAAGTCGAAACGATTCAAGGGGCGATTCAAGATGCCGATCAGCATATTTTAATGCTGAATATCAACGCATTATTATTGGATATTACCCAATGGGATAAATTAAAGCAGGCATTATTATTCGGTTATTATGATCAACATTCGCTGAATCACATTCCTTATTTACTACCGAAGATTCAAACGAAATTTAAATTAGTATTAATCGGTAGCCGAGAAGATATTTCTATGTTAGCGGAATATGACGACGGTTTATATCAATTCGGACAATATGCCGAAATTGAATCTTATTTAAGTTTAGACGAAGAAAGTATCGAACTGTGGGGCGATTATGTGCAAAGTACGGCGCAAAGTTTAATCGGCAGAACTTTTTCCGATACGGCGTTAAGTCAGTTTTTACAAGCCTATGTGCGTGAAAGCGAAAGTCAGGAATTGGTTTCCATTTCGCCGACCTTATTAAAAAAACATTTATTAGGGCTGGCAAATTTTTATCCGAATACGACCGCTTTTAATCAAATTCAGCCGTATTTCAATTATTTGGAACAGCAATCTTCCGTGTTAAATAAATATACTACGCAAGATATTTTGACCAATCAGTTATATATTGAAACCGATGATGAAGAAATCGGACAAATAAACGGTTTATCGGTGATTGAATTTGAAGGTGTGCCGCATTCTTTTGGCGAGCCGTTGCGGATTAGCTGCAATGTGCAATACGGTGACGGCGAAATTACCGATATTGAGCGTAAAGTGGAATTAGGCGGTAACATTCATTCCAAAGGAATTATTATTGCGCAATCTTGCTTGGCGAATTTATTGGAATTTCCGACCCAATTACCGTTTTCCGCCTCACTGGCGTTCGAGCAATCTTACGGCGAGGTGGACGGCGACAGCTCTTCGTTGGCGATTTTCTGTGTGTTAATCAGTGCGTTGGCAAAATTACCGCTGCCGCAGTCGATTGCCGTTACCGGTTCTATCGATCAATTCGGCAACGTGTTGAGTGTCGGCGGTGTGAATCAGAAAATTGAAGGCTTCTTCAATATTTGCGAGGCGAGAGAATTAAACGGTAAGCAAGGGGTAATTATTCCGGCGACTTGTCTTTCGCATTTAAGTTTAAAAGCGGAAGTAATCGAAGCGGTTAAAGAAAAACGGTTCAATATTTGGGCGGTTAATAATGTTTTTGAAGCGATTCAAATTTTATTAAAGCAACATTTTTATGATGAAGATAAGCCTGAAAATAGCGATAAGCAATCGATCTTTAGCCTTATTCATCAATTAATCGAACAAGAGCAAAGCCGTGAGGAAAGCGGTTCGTTTTTCAGTAAAATTTTCCAAATTTTGCGTCGTCACTGATCCGACAAGTTCAGCGAACAGTTGTTCGCTAATTTAAAAGCCTGTACTATCGCTTCAAATCGGAAGCCCTGATAGTACGGGCTTTTTTGTTTGTCTATAGGAATAAAAAAATGAACACGTGTACACCTAATATTAAATCCAGCTATACCTATGAAGATTTATTAGCTTCAGGTCGCGGCGAGCTTTTCGGTAAAGAAGGCCCTCAATTACCGGCACCGACCATGCTGATGATGGATCGTATCAACCTAATGACCGAAAAAGGCGGTTTGTTTGATAAAGGTTACATTGAGGCGGAATTGGATATTCATCCGGACTTACCGTTTTTCGGTTGCCACTTTATCGGTGACCCGGTAATGCCGGGTTGTTTAGGTTTGGATGCGATGTGGCAATTAGTCGGTTTCTTCCTCGGCTGGATCGGCAGTAAAGGTAAAGGACGTGCGTTAGGTGTTGGCGAAGTGAAATTTACCGGACAAATTTTGCCGAATGCGAAAAAAGTGACTTACCGTATTCATATGAAACGTGTGATTAATCGTAAATTGGTTATGGGTATGGCGGACGGCGAAGTGGAAGTGGACGGTCGAGTGATTTATACCGCAACGGATTTAAAAGTCGGCTTATTTCAAGACACTTCCGCATTCTAATTTTGCGATCAAGATCGAATAACGAGCGGTAGTCGATTTTATTTATACCGCTTATCCAATAGTATTCTTCTTCGGGAGAATACTATTATGTTTTTTAAAGCCTTTACGCTTATCGAAAGTCTAATCACTTTATCTATTCTCATCATTTCGTTTTATCTTATTTCGCCGGTTATTTTTCAATTGCAAGACAGTCTTGCATTAGAGAATGAAATTGAAAACCTCCAATCTTTTATTTATCAAATTCAGGCTAAAGCCCGTTATCAAAAACAAAGTTATACGCTGACCGCTTCTCAAAACTTACAAACAAATAAGTGGTGCTTGATTGCGGTACGGAAGCAGCAGGATTCAACTCGAGAAATCATTTGTGATTGTTTGCATATCGAACAATGCCGTTTAAATCGGCATTTCTTTCTTTATCGCAATACTTATCCGAATATCATCTTAAAAAATCACAGCTTATATCCGAAATCATTACTGAATATTGACGGAACGGCAGGGCGTTTGGAATCGAAATGTTTAGCGTTAAGCTTAAACCGAGCGAGCAAAATTCTACAATTTGATCAATGGGGGCGAGTGTATGTCGTACAAAAAGACAAGCGCAGTCATTGTAAAGATTAAGTGGAGAGCAATCACGGCGGTTGAAATGTTGGTCGCTTTGTTTCTAGCGGTCGGATTATTAACGGCAATTTCCAATTTATACGCTCAATTCTATCAAACCAAACTAAAACAAAATGAGTTGCTGATGTTACAGAAAGAAAGCCATCAGCTACTGACTTACTTACAACAGCATATTCAGCATTTGGGCTATCAGGGAGCTTCACGGCAGCAAACTAATTTTCACCTGTTTGAGCAAGACAATAAACGTTATGCAATTGATCTTAACGGACAGTGTTTTATCTTTTTCTATGATTTGAATCACGACGGCTGCTTAGGAAAACGGGCGACCAAACATTCTTCGTGTATTAACCGACAGACGAATCAAACGAAAGATCTGGCGAAAGAAGTATTCGGTATTAAGCTGGAACGTAAATCACTCTATATTTACGATAAAAATAACCTTGAGCATTGTTCTCGGCAAGAGTGTCGGCAATTATTAAACGCTTGTCGAGAGAAGTGGCGAAGATTCACTTCCGAAGACGATTATTGGGTTGAGCGGTTACATTTTACTTGGCTGGAAGAACCGAAATTATTACGTATCGCTTTAAAACTCACTTCTAAAAAGCAAAAGCTAGTCAGTTATGAAGCGAGCGGTTTGGTTTATATTTTAAATCATTGAGAAGATAAAATGCGCTACCGTAATTTTAAAGCAACCGTTTTATTGGTCGGTTTAATGTCTCTTTCCGGCGTTTTAACGCTTATCTTTTTGGCGAGAGAGAAGTTTATCGGCTACGAACGGCATTCCAATCATTATTATCAACAATATTTAAGCGACAAAATGGCATTATTCAAGCGTTCCGCAGTTTATGAAGATAATGAATGTCGGCAGACAAAGCGTAATGAAATTAATATCGAATTAACGTATTCCGTTTATCAATTTCATTGCGAGAAATCGTCATTTTTTATCGGCAATCTTCCGAGTAAAAAAACGGTGGTTTTCGAGCAAATTTCCGATTATTTAAGGCTGAATGAAACGATACCGATTACACAAATAAACACTTTAGCCGAGCTTCCCCCGACCAGTCCGACCGAACCGAAAATTGTGGTTGTAACACAAGATATTGATGAAAAATTAACTCGGGATTTTTACGGTATCTTGATTACGCAGCATCATTTTAATTTGAAAAACGGCGCGAAAATGTACGGTGTGCTTTATACCACGCAGGAGAGTGATAAAAGTAACCGATACGTTACTTATAGCCGTGAAGTGGTGAAGTATTTTGACGAACATTATTCAATTTGGCATTTTTTGCCGTATTCAAGGAATTTGTTACATGCAAAATAGGTTATATACGGCGGAAACCTTGCTCGGTGTATTAATCGGGATAACATTGTTTACACTCATTTGGTTTACTTTTTCTCATTGGCAACAACGACAGATCGCGCGCATTAACGCTAATTATCAGCGCCAGCAAGCTCTTCAAATTATCGAGAACCAGATCGCATTACAATTAGCCGGCAAACCTTGTGAAACGCAGACAAGACAAAATGGCATCACTTTTCGGATTGAATGCACAAAAGGTAAGATTCAAGTCAATTTCCCGCTTGGGCAAGCGGTTATTTTTGAGTGAAATTTTGCAAAAAATACGGAAAAAACGACCGCTTATCGGCAAAGGAAAGAGATTGAATCCGTTAGGTTTTTAGTGGACAATCATTCCGTTATACAAGGAGCTACTATGTTCACGGTCTTTTTCTCGCAAAAACTTTCATCTTTAGCCGCATTACTTATCCGTTTACAACAAAACAACCCGAATCCCAATCCGTTCGAGCCGGAAACCGTCTTAGTACAAAGTGTCGGAATGGCGCAATGGCTGCAAATGCAAATTGCCGATCAAACCGGTGTCGCTGCTCATTATCAATTCCCGTTTCCGACCAGTTTTTTATGGCAACAATATCGTGTGCTGTTTCCGGAATTGCCGAAAGAGAATATTTTTGAAAGAGAAAGCGTAACTTGGCGCTTAATGCGTTTAATTCCGAAGTATTTAGAGAAAGCGGAATTTGAATCGCTTAATCTCTATTTAAATAAAGATGCTCGCCAGTACCCGTTAAAGCTATATCAATTAGCCGGCAAAATTGCCGATTTATTCGACCAATATTTAGTTTACCGTCCGCATTGGCTGGTCCATTGGGAAAGCAATCGGATTGAAGCGGTATTAAACGAGATTTTAGCCGCAATTGCGTTTAGAGAAAAAAATGAACGGGATATTTTAGCGAATTTACGCTGGCAATCGATGTTATGGAATGCATTAATTGAAGACATTAAAGCCGATAGCGACGAAGAAGTCTTTATGACCTCTCATCGTGCTTATTTACAACAACAATATTTTGAGAAATTGGATAATTTAACCGAGTCCGAGAAATTGAAATTACCTAAGCGTATCTTTGTCTTCGGTATTTCTTCACTGCCGGCGACACAGCTTGCGGTATTGAAAAAACTAAGTGAACATTGCGAAGTTTATCTGTTCTTTTTAGATCCGAGCCAAGAATATTGGGCGGAGAGTGTGGAAGATAAAACGTTAGAGAAACTGGCGTTAAAACGGCAACTTTCGCAACAGGATCTCGATGCGTTATTGGCGGAACAAGGCAATCAATTGCTGACGATGTGGGGTAAGCAAGGACGTGAATTTCTTGTGCAATTAGTCGAACAAGAACCGGATAACACGATAGAAGTGTTTGATGAATACGAAGGCGATTCCAATCTGATTAAACTAAAAAATGCCATTTTAAATTTTAATAACGAACAGCGATTCGAGCTTGCCGAACAGGATCGGTCGATACAAATTCACGCTTGCCATAGTGTGATGCGAGAGGTTGAGGTACTGCATAATCAATTATTACAAATGTTTGAGCGAAATCCGACGCTTGCGCCTAAAGATATTATTGTGATGTCGGCGGATATTGATAAATACGCGCCTTATATTAATGCGGTATTTGCTCGTTATGAAAAAGGCGATAAGCGTTATATTCCGTTTACCCTTTCCGACCAAAAAGTAACCGCTATCGATCCGATTATTGCCGGCTTTTTAACGCTTTTAAATCTGAAAGAAAGTGATTTTAGTGCGGAATCGTTGTTGGATTTATTAGATGTAAAGGCATTGCGAGAACGTTTTAATTTACAAGAGCAAGATCTGCAAACCTTGCGCCATTGGGTTAATCAAGTCGGGATTCGTTTCGGGCTGCATATTCAACAAGATGACTGGCAGAATCATAATACGTGGGAAAACGGTTTAACCCGTTTATTGCTTGGCACCAGCTTAAAAGCGGAATCCGGCATTTGGCAGGATAGTGTCGCATTTAACGAGAGTTACGGTTTATCGGCGACATTAGTTGGCTTTTTGGCAAAATTTATCGAAAATTTGACCGCTTGGTACGAGTTTATTCAACAAGATCATACGCTTGAGGAATGGAAGGCTCGTATTCAAAAATTAATCGGCGAATTTTACCAAGAATCGAACGAAAGTTTGGATGCGCTCCTGTTATTGAATAGCACGTTGGAGGAAGTGGCGAATAAGGCGGAACAGGCGGAGTTTAGCGAAAGTATCGGGATTGAAATAATACGCTTATTGCTGGAAGACAAACTGAATCAACAGCAAAGCAGCTTGCAGTTTTTAGCCGGTAAAGTGAATTTCTGTACCTTATTACCGATGCGTGCCATCCCGTTTAAAGTGGTTTGTTTACTGGGGATGAATGAGGCGGATTTTCCTCGCCAACATTCGGTCAATAGTTTTGACTTAATGCAATACGCCCCGAAACGAGGCGACCGAGCCAGACGAGATGACGACCGCTATTTATTTTTAGAAGCGTTACTTTCGGCGCAAGAGATTTTTTATCTAAGTTATATCGGACAATCGACCACCGATAATAAGCAGCGATTGCCGTCGGTACTGGTTTCGCAGTTATTGGATTATTTAGCGGAGCATTTAACCGAACAAGCCCGTTTACAAGCGAGTGAGAAAGATCGTTTTTCCGAAGCATTATTTTGGCAAAAAATGGTGGTACAACAACCGCTTACCGTATTTAGTCCGAAGAACTTTACGCCGCAATACGGTTCTTATGATAAAGAGTGGTTATTGGAACAGCAACACGAACCGTTAGCGGATTTTCTAAATAAGTCGTTCGATTTAAAAGCGGAGATACCGACCGAGATTAATCTTGAAGATTTAATTGCCTTTGTAAGTAATCCGATTAAGTACTTCTTTAATCACCAATTAGGTGTTTATTTCCGCAATGATGAAGAAAGTATCGCAGAGAGCGAAAAATTCTCGCTTAGTGATTTGGACGATTATCAATTACGTGATCAGCTGGTGACATTGGAACCGGCGGAACGAGAGGCATTTTTTAAGCAAGAGCAATTAAAAGGTAATTTGCCAATTTCTAATTTTGCTAAGGTTTCTCAACAAGCATTGGAAGATTCGATCAATGAATTACGAGAGCTTATTAAGCCTTATTTAGGTGAAAGCGAAATCGTAGAAATCGAACAATTATTCGAAGTAAATCAGTTGAAAATTCATTTATTCGGTAATATCCAAAATAAATTTGCCAATGAAATTGTGTTTTGGAAAGTCGGCTCGTTGAAAGATAAAGATTATATTCGTTTGTGGATTTATTACCTGTTAATTCAAGCTCAAGGTTTAAATCTCGAGTTGAAAGCAATTGCCCGTAGTAAAGAGAAGGCGGAGATATTCCGATTCAATCAAGTTAGTGCGGAACAAGCCTTTTCTCAATTACAAACTTATATTTCCGCTTATGTAACGTCTTTTAGACAATTAACGTGGGGGATTTGGACGGATTTAGACAACTATTTTGAGAAGCTGTCCGATGAACAAAATGTGGCGGAATATTGCCAGCAACAATTATCCGCATTAATGGATAAGCAGTATTTTGAGAAAAGTTACTTACAACGAGTGTTACAACAAAGTTCACAATTGGATTACGCCCAAATTCATACCGTGACCTTGGAATGGTTCGAATTAATGCAACAAAGTAAACCGACAAAAACCAAAATTAAGGAGAAGAAATGAGAAAGAATATGATTTCTCGTGCCATCAGCTACGCATTATCCGCCACTTTTGCGTTGGGGATAGCGTTGCCGACCTTTGCAAATAATCCGCAAAATCAGACCGCTTCCGGTGAACAAAAAATGCTGCCGATAAAAGCAGCCGGTTTTGAAGTTTTAGCGCAAACTATTAATAAAAGTCCTAACGATAAGGCGATTTATCAAGCGATTCGTTTGCAAAACGGTATGACGGTGTTACTGATTTCCGATGAAAAAGCGAATAAATCGTTGATGTCGTTAGCTATACCTATCGGCTCGATGGAAGATCCGCAACAGCAACAGGGTTTAGCACACTATTTGGAACATATGATCTTAATGGGATCAAAACAGTTCCCTGAAACCAACAGTTTAGATCAGTTCTTGACGAAAAACGGCGGCTACAATAATGCTTCGACCACTTCGGATCGAACCGCTTATTATTTGGAGGTAAATAATAATGCGTTTGACGAAGCGGTCGCTCGTTTGGCGGATGCGTTTGCTCAACCGTTGTTATCGGAAAGCAATGCGAAGAAAGAAGTGAATGCAGTAAATGCCGAAATGGTACGAGCTAAATCGAGTGACGGGCATCTATTGCATAGCGTGAATTTAGCTACCGCTAATCCGGCTCACCCGATTACCAAGTTTGCGGTCGGCAATAATCAAACTTTATCGGATAAAGAGAACAGTAAATTACAAGCGGAATTGGAACAATTTTATCAGCGTTATTATTCCGCCAACCTAGTTAAAGCGGTGTTGTATTCCAATCAATCCGTCGAGCAATTAGCCGCTTTAGCCGAACGTACTTTAGGTAAAATGCAGAATAAAAATCTGAACGTACCGATGGTGGATATGCCGTTCTTCCGTGCGGAAGATAAAGGCGTGTTGATCGAGTATAAACCGGTTCAACCGACTAAATTACTGTCCGTTTCATTTGATATGCCGAATGACGAGGACAAATTCGCCCATAAAACCGGCGAATATTTAGCTTATGTCTTTAGCAATAATACCGAAGGAACGCTTTCCGATTATTTGATAAAACAAGGCTTATCCGATAGCGGTATTGCAGCCGTGCCGAGTGCGAACGTCAGTCGAAATCGAGGCGATTTTACCTTTTATGTCGCATTAACCGATAAAGGGCTGTCGGAACAAGATAAAGTGATTTCGTTGATTTTTCAGCAAATCGAACAAGTGAAAAAAGACGGCATCCAAGAAAGCTATTTCAATGAAGTGCGTGAGAGCTTAAAGCAGGATTTCCAACATCTGCAAGTAGAGAAAAACGGCAATTATATTGAAGCGTTGGCAGAGCAAATGTTGCACTATCCGGTCGAGCATATTTTAGACTCGGCTTATGTGGTCGGTGCGATGGACAGTGAGGCAATTAAAGCCAAATTGGCGGCAATGACATTAGATAACGCACGCATTTTAGTTGTGTCCGAGCAAGCGAAAACCGATAAAAAAACACCGTATTTTGAAGCCGGTTATAGCGTTAGAAAATTTAGCGATGCCGAGAAAACACAATGGTTGGATTTTAGTCACAATCCGTCGCTTAAATTACCGGAGTTGAATCCTTACTTTGCGACCGATTTTTCACTGATTAAACCGAGTGACGAACGTAAAGTGCCGAAAGCCTTGGTAAGTAATGAGGGCAAAGCGATTTATGCGATGCCGAGCCAGTATTTTGCTCAAGATCCGAAAGTTATCGTTTCCGTCAGCTTATCCATTATGCCGAAAAGTGACGATTTAACAGAGGCGGTCAGTGCGACTTTGTTAGGTTATATGAATAATCTGGCGCAAACGAAATTAGCTTTCCAAACGGCGGTAGCAGGGATGCAAGCGGGGGTAAGTCCTTATCCGAACGGGATTTCGATTGAAGCGGCGGGTTATACCCAACATTTAGCGAAATTAATCGGCGATACGCTAACACAATTTAAAACCTTTGAATTAAGTGAAGCGGTTTTAACTCAAGCAAAACAGAGAGCATTTGAAGCGTTAGACGGTTTAAGTAAAGCAAGCAGTCTTACTCAAGCAAATGCGGCGATTAGCAATTTTGCCGCTTATCCGTATTTTGAAGAAGACAAACAGCGTAAAGCGTTAAACGAGATGACGCTGAGCGATGTAAAATCGATTCGAGATAAACTTTTAGAAAAATCGACCGGAGTGAGTATTTTATCGGTCGGTAATCTTACGGATAAACAAGTGGAAAACTTGGCAAGCGAGATTAACGCTATTGTTAAAAACAGCGAAACGGAACGGGGCAGAGGGCGTTATTTAGATTTAAATGACAGCACCCGCAAATTAAATTACATCAAAAACGTGCCGCATGAAGATAATGCGTTAAGTATTACTTACCTTGCTAAAGGTTATGATGAATTAGCCGGTTCTGCTAGAGCGAATTTATTACGAGATATTATCGGGCGTTGGTATTTTGACGATTTACGTACTGAGAAACAGCTCGGTTATGTGGTGTCGGCAACTAATACCAAATTGGGTAAAACCGCCGGTATGCGCTTTATGGTGCAAAGCCCGAATAAGACACCTGCGGGCATTATGCAGCATAACCAACGCTTTTTTGCAGAAAGTTTAACAAAATTGACCGCTTTATCGGAGCAGGAATTTGTGAAATATAGAGACAGTTTAATCGAGAAATTACAGCGTAAGCCGGAATCGTTAAACCAAGAGTTTTCACAGTTCACGTTTGACTTTAATCGCCGCAATGACCTGTTCAACCAACGTGCGAAAATGATCGAAGCGGTAAGACAGCTCACTCGACAAGATATTGTGGATTTTTATAAACACACCGTGATTGAGCAGCAAGGCTTTGCATTTATAAGCCAAGCGTTAGGTACGAAAACGAAAGCTGAAGATGCAGTTAAACCGGCGGGCTATGAAAAAGTGGAAAGTATCGAACAAATACAAAAACAATTCCCGGTTAAATACTATTAAATCGCCCTCTACAAGTGGTTAAAAAAGACCTAAATTTTACCATTGTAGAAAAACAAAAGGCTTAGCAAATTCGCTAAGCCTTTTTAATCTTTAGTGTTTACCTAAGTTAGAGAAGAAGTTTTTCACGCTATCTAAAAAACCTTCTTGCTGCGGACGATGTTTACTTTTACCGGCTAAACTTTCTTCCAGCTTACGTAATAAGTCTTTTTGCTCGTCATTTAACGCAACCGGTGTTTCCACCACTACTTTGCAAATTAAATCGCCTGCATAACCGCCGCGTGGACTTGTCACGCCTTTGCCTCTCACTCGGAATAATTTGCCGGTTTGGGTTTCCGCCGGAATTTTCAGTTTTAATTTGCCGTCGAGCGTCGGTACTTCAATCTCACCGCCTAATGCCGCCATCGTAAAGCTGATTGGCACTTCGCAGTAAAGATTTGAGCCGTCACGCTCAAAGATCTCGTGTTCACGTACATGAATTACTACGTATAAATCACCTGCCGGCGCACCGTTCTCGCCTGCCGCACCTTCGCCGGATAAACGAAGTTGGTTACCGGTGTCCACACCCGCCGGAATGGTTACCGATAGGTTTTTCGCTTTCTGAACACGTCCGTCACCGTGGCAAGATTTGCAAGGTTTTTCAATTTTCTTACCGCTTCCGTGACAGCTCGGACAAACCGCTTCCGTCACAAAGAAACCTTGCTGACGGCGGATTCTGCCCGAACCGTGACAGTGCGAACAGGTTTCCACTTTCGAACCTTTTTCCGCGCCCGAACCGTGGCAGGTATCACATTCTGCTAATGTTGAAATGCGAATATCTTTTTTACAGCCTTTAACCGCTTCTTCCAGAGAGATTTCAATGTCGTAACGTAAATCATCGCCACGTACGACACGATTACGGCGACCACCGCCGCCAAATCCGCCGCCGAACATTTCGCTAAAGATGTCTTCAAAGCCACCGAAACCGCCTCCGCCGAAGCCACCGCCAAATCCGCCGGCACCACCGCCTTGTTCAAAAGCAGCATGACCGTATTGATCGTATGCAGCACGTTTTTCAGCATCGCCTAACACTTCATAGGCTTCGTTGATTTCTTTAAATTTTTCTTCTGCGTCTTTACTGCCTTGGTTTTTATCCGGGTGATGTTTTGATGCTAAACGTTTATACGCACGTTTAATATCATTCTCACTCGCCCCTTTCTGTAAACCAAGGACTTCGTAGTAATCTTTTTTTGCCATAGTGTTTCGTTTGTAATCGTACAAAATTGTAACTGTGATTGATTACCCTCGCCCCTTGTGGGAGAGGGAAAGATTTTCTTCGTTTAGAAGAAAATCAGGGAGAGGGGGAAGCGGATGTATTTTGTAAAAAATTTGCGAAATATAACCGCCTGTTTCCCCTCTCTCTGCAAGAAATTGTCGTTCACAATTTCTTGCTGTCTCTCTCCCTCAGGAGGAGAGAGTGAGTTTTTATATACACCAAAAGGGCGTGTTGCCACGCCCTTTGATTTTACGATTTGAGCGTAAAAGATTATTTATTATCTTTCACTTCTTCAAACTCAGCATCCACTACGCCGTCATCTTTTTTCGCTTGTGGTTGTTCGCCGCCCGCTTGCTGTGCTTTAGCTTGAACCGCTTGCATTAAAGGTTCGGACGCTTTGATTAACGCTTCGGTTTTCGCATTGATTTCCGCTTTGTCATCGCCTTTCGCTGCTTTTTCTAAGTCTGCGATAGCCGCTTCGATTTTCGCTTTATCGTCTGCATTTAACGCATCGCCAGCCTCTTCGATTTGTTTACGAGTTGCGTGTGCAATACCGTCCGCTTGGTTACGTGCTTGAACTAACTCTTCGAATTTTTTATCCGCTTCTGCGTTAGCTTCCGCATCACGAACCATTTGTTCGATTTCTTCGTCAGATAAACCTGAAGATGCTTGGATACGAATTTGTTGTTCTTTACCTGTGTTTTTATCTTTCGCAGATACGTTGATTACACCGTTCGCATCGATATCGAAAGTTACTTCGATTTGCGGCATACCACGTGGTGCCGGGTTAATACCTTCAAGGTTGAATTGACCTAAAGATTTGTTCGCAGACGCTTGTTTACGCTCACCTTGTAATACGTGGATTGTTACTGCCGATTGGTTGTCTTCCGCAGTTGAGAACACTTGTGATTTCTTCGTTGGAATCGTAGTGTTTTTCTCGATTAACACCGTCATCACGCCGCCCATGGTTTCGATACCTAAAGATAATGGCGTAACGTCTAATAAAAGAACGTCTTTTACATCACCTTTTAATACACCGCCTTGAACCGCAGCACCGATTGCTACCGCTTCATCCGGGTTCACGTCTTTACGTGCTTCTTTACCGAAGAATTCAGCCACTTTTTGTTGTACTAAAGGCATACGTGTTTGACCACCAACGAGGATAATGTCGTTGATTTCATTCACTGATTTACCTGCGTCTTTTAATACGGTTTTAAGTGACTCGATTGAGCTTGCAACTAAATCTTCTACTAATGCTTCTAATTTCGCACGGGTTACGTTGATCGCTAAGTGTTTAGGACCTGTCGCATCCGCTGTGATATACGGAAGATTTACTTCGGTAGATTGTGCTGAAGAAAGTTCGATTTTCGCTTTTTCCGCCGCTTCTTTCACACGTTGTAATGCCATTGGGTCGTTGCGTAAATCAACGCCTTGTTCTTTTTTGAACTCGTCAATGATGTAGTCGATTACACGGTTATCGAAGTCTTCACCACCTAGGTGAGTGTTACCACCGGTTGCTAATACTTCAAATGTTTGTTCGCCGTCGAAGTTATCGATTTCGATGATTGAGATATCGAATGTACCACCACCCAAGTCGTAAACTGCGATCACTTGGTTTTCTTTAGTTGAACCTAAACCGAACGCTAACGCTGCTGCTGTCGGTTCGTTGATGATACGTTTAACATCTAAACCTGCGATACGACCTGC
This sequence comes from Actinobacillus lignieresii, assembly GCF_900444945.1. NCBI lineage: Bacteria > Pseudomonadati > Pseudomonadota > Gammaproteobacteria > Pasteurellales > Pasteurellaceae > Actinobacillus > Actinobacillus lignieresii. Next base: position 2,093,235 of record NZ_UFRM01000001.1, read on the forward strand.
ATCAATTGTTGCTTGACGTTGCGCATCGTTAAAGTATGCCGGTACAGTGATAACCGCTTCAGTTACCGCTTCACCAAGGAAATCTTCCGCTGTTTTTTTCATTTTTTTCAACACTTCTGCTGAAATTTGCGGTGGTGCTAATTTGTCACCTTTTACGTTTACCCATGCATCGCCGTTGTCGGCACGTGTGATTTCGAAAGGCATAATTTTAATATCGCGTTGTACTTCTTCACTTTCAAAACGACGACCGATTAAACGTTTGATTGCAAATAATGTATTTTTCGGGTTTGTAATCGCCTGACGTTTTGCCGGTTGACCAACTAACGTTTCGTTATCCGTATAAGCAATGATTGACGGAGTTGTACGTGCACCTTCCGCATTCTCGATTACACGTGCTTTGTCACCGTCCATTACCGCTACACAAGAGTTTGTTGTACCTAAGTCAATACCAATGATTTTACCCATTTTAAAATTCCTCTGAATATAAATTTGTTTGATTACGTTTTCGTAACGTTACCCACAAGATGGTGTTCTTTCACAACTTTTCAAGGCTACATTTGAAATTTTCTTGCAAGTATTTTTGAAAAAAGAAACGGGACGTTCCACGTTCCCGTTCAGACGAAACAATAAATAGGGATGAAAATGAAATGATCAAGGGCGTAAAATAAATTTTTGTAAGATTTTTGAATAAAACGGACAAAAAAGCCCGTTCGTGATGAACGGGCTTGCTTTCCGAGCATTAAAGGCCTTTTAATCTTTGATAAATTTCAGCAAATTTTGACCGCTTGTCTTGGTATTCGGCAAACTTACTGCAATTCGGCTGGTAAACCGCTTCAAGCGGTAACGGCTGACAGAAATTAGCAATATCTTCATTCGGATTTAAGGCAATCTGCGCCAGTTTCGCTGCTCCTAAAGCCGGACCGACATCACCGCCGGTACGATATTCAAAGGTTCTGCCGGTAATATCCGCTAATAATTGGCGCCAATAAGCACTTTTCGCTCCGCCACCGATCAGGGCGATATTATCCGCTTTCACACCGGTTTCATGTAACACGTCTATACCGTCCGCTAATGCAAAACTGACCCCTTCTACTGCGGCTCTTGCCATGGTAATCGGGTTATCGTTATGGGTTAAGCCCCAGAATACACCTTTTGCATAAGGGTCATTATGCGGTGTACGTTCGCCGGATAAATAAGGAAGGAAAATCGCATCGCTCGCTTGGTTGCAGTTTTCGACTTGTTGGAATAAGGTTTTAATATCGCTAATACCGGTGACTTTTTGGGCAAAATCGACCGCTGATGCGGCACTGAGCATGACCGACATCAAGTGCCAACGATCCGGTAACGCATGGCAGAAACTGTGTACCGCTTTTTGCGGATTGGCACTGAATTTATCGGTTACCACAAAATACACACCCGACGTACCGAGTGATAACATCGCTTGTCCGGATTGGTAAAGCCCGATACCGATGGCTCCGGCGGCATTATCACCGCCACCGGCAATTACCGGAACGGTATTTAATTTCCAGCTTTTTGCCAATTCAGGACGTAAGTAACCGGTAATTTGATTACCTTCAAACAGTTTAGGCATATTGCTAACGTCAAGTCCGCACGCATTCAGTAACGCCTGATTCCAATCTCTTTTACCGACATCCAACCACATTGTGCCGGAGGCATCCGACATATCGGAGGCATATTCGCCGGTCATACGTAAACGTAAATAATCTTTCGGCAGTAAGACTTTATCCACTTGTTCGGCGATTTGCGGCTGATGCTTATCCACCCATTTTAATTTCGGTGCGGTAAAGCCCGGCATCATCAGATTACCGGTAATCTCACGGCTATTCGGTACTAATGATTCCAATTCGGCACACTCCGCAAAGCTACGACCGTCATTCCACAAAATTGCCGGACTCAATACTTGGTCATGCTTATCCAATAAAGTCGCACCGTGCATTTGACCGGTTAAGCCGATCGCTTTAACGGCGGTTAAATCCTGTTGCTGTGCTAAAGCGAGCATAGCTAAATTGGTTGCGTGCCACCAGTCTTCCGGATTTTGTTCCGACCAAAGCGGATGAGGGCGAGAAATAGGTAAAGATTGATGTGTGGTTGCGATGATTTCTTGAGATTCATTGAGTAAAACGACTTTAACGCCTGATGTGCCTAAATCAATTCCGATATACATAAAGCCTCCTGATACCTTCTTACTCTCTCCCGCTTGCGGGAGAGAGACAGTCGAAGGATTCGTTCAGAATCCGCAGACAGAGAGAGGGAAAAGATGTTAATTTCCCCTCTCCCTCCAAAAATCCTACGGATTTTCTCCTCCCTCTCCCGTAAAGGGAGAGGGTAAGCTCTGAATTAACGATAAATATAATTATTCACTAAATTTTCTAAGTATTCTTGCTGACCTGAAACCGGTTTCGGATCAAGCGCTTTGCTTTCAACGATTTTCGCTAAATCTTCAAGGCTTGCTTTACCGGCAAGAATTTGCTGACCTAAATCGCCGTTCCAGCCTGCGTAACGTTGATCAACGATACCTTGTAAGGTTTGGTCTTCAATCATTTTCGCCGCACGTTTTAATGAAAGCGCAAGTACGTCAATCGCACCGATATGGCCGTGGAATAAATCATACGGGTCGGTACTTTGGCGACGGATTTTCGCATCGAAGTTGAAGCCACCGGTAGTAAAGCCGCCTGCTTTTAAGATTTCATACATCACGAGCGTATTTTCTTCTACGCTGTTCGGGAATTGGTCGGTATCCCAACCTAATTGCGGATCACCGCGGTTGGCATCAATCGAACCGAAGATATCCAATGCCGCAGCGGTTGCGATTTCGTGTTGGAAAGTATGACCGGCTAAGGTTGCGTGGTTTGCTTCAATGTTCACTTTGATTTCTTTTTCTAAGCCGAATTGTTTTAAGAAGCCGTAAACGGTTGCTACGTCATAGTCATATTGGTGTTTAGTCGGTTCTTGCGGTTTCGGTTCGATTAATAACGTACCGTTAAAGCCGATTTTATGTTTATGTTCCACCACCATTTGCATAAAGCGACCGATTTGTTCACGTTCACGTTTTAAATCGGTATTTAATAAGGTTTCATAACCTTCACGACCGCCCCATAACACATAGTTTTCGCCGCCTAAGCGTTTGGTTGCATTCATTGCGTTAAATACTTGCGATGCCGCCCAAGAGAATACTTCCGGATTCGGATTGGTCGATGCGCCGGACATATAACGAGGGTTGGTAAAGCAGTTTGCCGTACCCCATAATAATTTTACACCGGTTTCCGCTTGTTTTTTCTCAAGAATATCCACCATAGAGTGGAAATTATGTACGTATTCTTTATATGAATTGCCTTCCGGCGCAATATCCACATCGTGGAAGCAATAGTAAGGAATCCCTAATTTTTGGAAGAATTCAAAGGCGATTTCCGCTTTTTGTTTTGCGCCTTCAAGCAAATCGCCCGTTTTTTGCCAACTACGATCTAAAGAACCTACGCCGAACATATCATTCCCCGTCCAGCAGAAAGTATGCCAATAACATACCGCTAAACGTAAATGCTCCGCCATGGTTTTGCCTAAAATCACTTCGTTCGGATTGTAATGTTTAAAAGCAAAAGGATTGGTTGAGTCAGCACCTTCATATTTTACTTTTTCAATTTTATCGAAATAGTTAGACATAATTAATTCTCCTGTGAATCAATGGATTTTGAAAACGAGAGCATAATGATGAAAATTAAAACACGGTTCAATTATGTTATTTAGTTTTTCGGTTTTGATTATTAGTTATTGTGGCAGGGATCACAAAAGCGAAAAAACGTAATAGCGTTAAAATATTTTGTAATTGCCGTGAAAAATTATCCACCGCAAACTATCGCCAGAGCAATCGTACTTATGCTCAAACTTTGTTAAACCAACCCTATGAGGTGTCATTATGAAAATGAAAAGTCTGATTTTATCTATCGCTGCGGCATTAACCGTAATGTCAGGTTCAGCGTTAGCTAAAGATTTAACCATCGGTATGTCCATTGATGATTTACGTTTAGAAAGATGGCAAAAAGACCGTGATATTTTTGTGAAAAAAGCGGAGGCTTTAGGGGCGAAAGTATTAGTTCAATCAGCGAATGGCGATGATGCGGCACAAGTTTCACAAATTGAAAATATGTTGAATAAAAACGTAGACGTATTAGTGATTATTCCGCATAACGGTGATGTATTAAGTAACGTAATTTCCGAAGCGAAAAAAGAAGGCGTAAAAGTGTTAGCTTACGACCGTTTAATCAACAATGCGGATTTGGATTTCTACGTATCGTTTGATAATGAAAAAGTCGGTGAGTTACAAGCGCAAAGTATCGTTGAGAAAAAACCAGAAGGTAATTATTTCTTAATGGGCGGTTCGCCGGTGGATAACAATGCGAAACTATTCCGTAAAGGTCAAATGAAAGTATTACAACCGCATATTGACAGCGGCAAAATCAAAGTGGTGGGCGACCAATGGGTTGATTCTTGGTTAGCTGAAAAAGCACTACAAATTATGGAAAACGCCTTAACTGCGAATAAAAATAATATTGATGCGGTTGTCGCTTCAAACGATGCGACCGCAGGCGGTGCAATTCAAGCGTTAAGCGCACAAGGTTTAGCGGGTAAAGTGGCGATTTCCGGTCAAGATGCGGACATTTCTGCAATTAAACGTATCGTAGAAGGTACGCAAACCATGACGGTATATAAACCGATTACCAATTTAGCGGACAAAGCCGCTTCGATTGCGGTTAGCTTAGGTAAAGGCGAAACTTTAGAATCTAACGCAAAATTGAACAACGGCGTAAAAGAAGTTGATGCTTACTTATTAGATCCGATTATTGTAACCAAAGACAATATTGACAGTACCGTGATTAAAGATGGATTCCACACGAAAGAAGCGGTTTATAAATAATCTATCTTAATCTTTAAAGTGCGGTTTATCACGACCGCACTTTATCTAACGGAGGTTTTCATTATGGCTCAATTGTTAGAAATGAAAAATATTACTAAGAAATTCGGCGATGTTACGGCATTAAATAACATTTCGATTTCTTTGGAAACCGGTGAAATATTGTCTTTGTGCGGTGAGAACGGCTCGGGAAAATCCACTTTGATGAAAGTCTTATGCGGTATTTATCCTTACGGCGATTATTCCGGTGAGATCTACTTTGCCGGTGAAAAACTCACGGCGAAAAATATTAAAGAAACGGAAGAAAAAGGCATTTCGATTATTCACCAAGAATTAACCTTAGTGAAAAATATGTCGGTACTCGAGAATATGTTTCTCGGTAATGAGATGACAAACTCAGGTATCACGAACGATAACGAAATGTACCTGCGTTGTAAAACCATTCTGCAACAAGTGCAGTTAGATATTGATCCGAATACTAAAGTAGGTGAACTCGGCTTAGGACAACAACAATTAGTTGAGATTGCAAAAGCGTTAAATAAACAAGTTCGTTTACTAATTTTAGATGAACCGAGTGCTTCTTTAACCGAAAAAGAAACGGCGATTCTTTTAAACTTAGTGAAAGATCTCAAAGCGCATAACATCGCTTGTGTTTATATTTCGCATAAATTAAATGAAGTAAAAGAAATTTCAGACAAAATTTGTGTCATTCGAGACGGCGAACATATCGGGACTCGTTCCGCTCAAGGAATGAGTGAGGATGACATTATCACTATGATGGTAGGGCGTGAAATTACTTCGCTTTATCCGCATGAACCTCATGATATCGGTGAAGAAATTCTTCGAGTGGAAAATATTTCCGCTTGGCATCCGGTCAATACGCATATTAAAAGAGTAAATAACGCCAGCTTTAAATTACACAAAGGCGAAATCCTCGGCGTAGCCGGTTTGGTCGGTTCCGGACGTACTGAAATGGCGCAATGTATCTTCGGTTCGTATCAAGGAAAATATGAAGGAAATATTTTTATTGAGAATCAACAGGTACGTATTAAAAATTGTGCGCAGGCGATTGAAAATAATATCGTAATGGTACCGGAAGATCGTAAAAAACACGGCATTATTCCGATTATGGGTGTGGGAAAAAATATTACTTTATCTTCGCTTCCTCAATTCTGTTTCGGCAAAAACGTAATTAACGAAGCACTTGAAGAAACCGTCATTAATCAATCAATTCAAAAATTAAAAGTAAAAACCTCTTCACCCGAATTAGCCATCGGTCGATTAAGCGGCGGTAACCAACAGAAAGCGATTCTTGCAAAATGCTTATTATTGAAGCCTAGAATTTTGATTTTGGACGAACCTACTCGTGGTATCGACGTAGGGGCTAAATACGAAATTTATAAACTGATCAATCAGTTAGCGCAAGAAGGAATGGCGGTCATCGTGATTTCTTCCGAATTGCCCGAAGTATTAGGCATTAGCGATAGAGTTCTGGTCATGCACCAAGGACAAATTAAAGCAGACTTAATTAACGATAATTTGACGCAAGAGCAAGTTATGGAAGCCGCACTCAAGGAGTAACCTATGTTGAAGCTAAAATCTGTCAATTTACAAGTTTATATTATGCTCATTGCTATTGTTGTGATTATGAGCTTTTTCTCGGTAGCAACCGACGGTGCCTATTTAAGCGCACGTAATATTTCAAACTTATTACGCCAAACCTCCATTACGGGGATTTTAGCGATTGGGATGGTGTTTGTGATTATCTCGGCGGAAATTGACCTATCGGTCGGTTCATTAATGGGGTTATTAGGCGGATTCGCCGCTATCGCCGACGTTTGGTGGGGCTGGCCTTTACCGCTTACTATTGCGGTAACACTTGTGCTAGGTACATTATTAGGTGCTTGGAACGGTTGGTGGGTCTCTTATCGTAAAGTACCGTCCTTTATCGTCACTTTAGCGGGGATGTTAGCCTTCCGCGGTATTTTAATCGGCTTAACCAACGGTACGACCGTTTCACCGATTAGTAATGATATGACCGCTATCGGTCAAGGCTATATTCCGGATGTTACCGGTATGATTCTCGGTTTAGTGGCGGTATTCTGTTTCGTTACTTGGGGGACTTATCAACGTAAAGCGCGTAAAAACTTAAACTTGAATGTGCCTGATGCGACAAAAGACATTATGAAATATGGCTTATTTGCTATCTGTGTCTTAGGTGCGATTTACTTATTGAACGATTATCGCGGTATCCCGTTCCCTGTACTGGTATTAGCGATTTTAACCGTGGTCGGTATGTTTATCGCACGTAAAACCGCATTTGGTCGCCATATTTATGCCATCGGCGGTAATATTGAGGCGGCAAGACTTTCAGGGATTAACGTTGAAAAAGTAAAATTAACCATTTTCGCAATCAACGGTTTTATGGTAGCGATTGCCGGTTTAATCCTTAGTGCGCGTTTAGGTGCGGGGGCGCCGTCTGCAGGTCAAAATGCGGAGCTGGATGCGATTGCGGCTTGTGTCATCGGCGGGGTAAGTTTAGCCGGCGGTATCGGTAGCGTATATGGCGTTATTATCGGTGCCTTTATTATCGCTTTACTTGATAACGGTATGAGTATGTTAGACGTGCCGACTTTCTGGCAATATATCGTAAAAGGTGCGATTCTATTATTAGCGGTTTGGGTCGATACCATGAGTAAGAAAAAAATGTAATCCTCATTCCGACGATTAATTCTTTAGCAAGCACTCAATATTCTTAGGAAATATTGAGTGCTTTTTTCATAACTACGCAAAATGTGGTATGTTAGCACGACCGTCTAACTACGTAATGATATTTATGGAAAAAAAATCTTTTCGTATCGCTTTATGTTTTAATGCGAATAAAGTTTACGACCGCCAAGTGATTGAGGGAATCGGGCAATATATCCAAGCCTCTCAATGTATTTGGAATATTTTTATGCAGGACGATTTCACCTATCGTAAACAAGATCTGGAAGGTCTGTTAATTGATGGCATTATTGCCGATTTTGACGATCCCGAAACCGCGGCATTGCTAAGTGATATGAATATTCCGGTGATTGCAGTCGGCGGTTCCTATCAAAATCCGGATTATTATCCGCACATTCCGTATGTTGCCACCGATAATTACGCTTTGGTGGAAACGGCGTTGTTACATCTCAAACAAAAAGGCATTAATCGGTTTGCGTTTTACGGTATCCCGAGCGATGAACAGAAACATTGGTCGGTGGAACGTAAAAATGCGTTCATCGATTTGATGGAAAAGTACGAACATCAAACCAATATCTATTTAGGGCATCAAGTCAATGCGCAAAATTGGTTGGAAGCGCAATCCGCATTAAGCGAATGGTTAGCCTCGTTACCGGCGCAAACCGGTATTATTGCGGTAACCGACGCCAGAGCCAGACATTTACTACAAGCCTGTGAATATCTGAATATCGCCGTGCCGGAACAAATTTCCGTGATTGGTATTGATAACGAAGAGCTGATTCAACATTTATCGCGCGTTTCGCTTTCGTCTGTGATGCAAGGTACAAAGCAAATCGGTTACCAAGCGGCAAAAATGTTGCACCATTTATTCGAAGGCAAAAAATTGAGTCATTCTCCCGTATTGATTCCGCCGTTACGCGTGGAGCAACGCCGTTCCACCGATTTCCAAGCGTTCCAAGATCCGTTTGTGATTCAAGCGATGCACTATATTCATCATAATGCCTGTAAAGGAATTAAAACCGAACAAGTTCTCGATCATTTAAGGATTTCGCGTTCCAATTTAGAACAACGTTTTAAGCACGAATTGAATAAGACGATTCATCAGGTAATTCATGAGGAAAAACTGAATCGTGCAAAATATATGCTACAATTTACTGATATTTCGATCCAAGAAATTTCGGAAATTTGCGGTTACCCTTCTTTACCCTATTTCTATTCGGTATTTAAAAAAGAATATGAGGATACCCCGAAAGCATTTAGACAATCCCATCACAAAATTTTAGTTGAGTAAGGTTATGGCAAAAAAATTTTTATTGAGTCTGGCAACCCTTTCGCTCGGGTTAGCCGGCTGTAGTACTACCGGTTATCAATCTACTTTAACGGAAGGTGTCGATAACACCGTTGCGCCGCAACAAGATTTTTATCGTTTTGTAAACGGAAAATGGCTTGCAAAAGCACAAATTCCGGCGGACAGAACTTCTTGGGGAACGTTAGCGGAATTAAACGAATTGAATGAACAACGTTCGATTAAATTCTTACAAGTTCTTACAAGCGGTCATTTCCGAGCCGAAATTTGCAAATGATGCGAAAGCTCAACGTTTAAAAGCGGTATATGAAACCTATACGGACTTAAATGCACGTGAGCAAGCAGGACTTACCCCGATTGCAAAAGATATTGAGAAAATCAAACGGCTCAATACCTTTGCCGATTTAACACGCTATTTGATTGAAGAAACCAAAGCGGGTAACGAAGTGTTATTCGGTTGGTCGGTATTCGCTCACTTAAAAAATTCCCGTCAAAATGCGGTTTATTTGAGTAACGTCGATCTAGGATTAAGTAACGATTATTTCCAAAAAGATACGGCGGAAAATCGTGCCATCTTGAAACTCTATCAAGATTATATCGCACAGATTTTAGGTTATGCCAAAGTCAGCAATCCGGCGGCAAAAGCGAAAGCGATTGTCGCTTATGAAAAAGCGATTGCAAAAACGCTGTTTACCAATGAAGAAGATCGTGATGTCCAAAAACGTTATAATCCGACCAATATGGCACAGCTTAATAAGCTGAGTAAAAACATTGAGTTAGCTCAGTATTTAAAAGCGGTTGGCGTGGAAACCGATGAGGTAATTTTATATGAACCTCGTTATTTCCAAGCATTGGATCAGCTTATCAATCCGCAAAACTTAGCGGTAATTAAAGACTACTTATTATTCCGTACCTTATCGGATAACGCCCCTTACTTAAACAAAGAAATGGATGATGTTCGTTTTGAGTTTTACGGCAAAAAATTAGTAGGTCAGAAACAACAACGTCCGTTAGAAAAACGTGCGTTAGCCACGATAAATAGCTGGCTCGGACAAGAATTTGCACAGTTTTATGTGGCGGAATTCTTCCCGCAATCGGCAAAAAACGATGTGCTGGAAATGGCGCAATATTTAGTTAAAGCCTATCATCATCGTATTGATAACTTAGCCTGGATGTCGGCGGAAACCAAACAAAAAGCAAAAGCCAAATTAGATAAGTTTATTGTCGAAGTCGGTTATCCGAACAAATGGCGAGATTACAGTAATCTAACCCTTAAAACCGTAGCGCAAGGCGGTACGCTCTACGCCAATATGCAACAAATTGCCAAATGGAGCTACGACTACAATCTTGCCAAAGTCGGCAAACCGGTCGATTTAAATGAATGGGGAATGCTGCCGCAAGTGGTAAACGCTTCCTACAGCCCGTTAATGAACCGTATTGTGTTCCCGGCTGGTATTTTACAAGCACCGCTTTATAGCCAACAGGCGGATCCGGCGGTCAATTTCGGGGCGATCGGGGCGATTATCGGCCACGAAATCACCCACGGTTTTGACGATAGCGGTTCAAAATTTGATGGAGAAGGTAATCTCAAAGATTGGTGGACGGCGGACGACCGCAAAAAATTTGAAGCCTTAGCAGATAAATTGGTCGCTCAATTCGATAAATTTGAAGTCGCACCGAAAGTCTTTGTAAACGGGCGTTTCACCTTGGGTGAAAACATTGCTGATTTAGGCGGTTTAAGTATCGCTTATGATGCGCTGAAACTGTACGAGCAAGATCACGGTATCAGCCCGACGATTAAAAATTTCACCGGCGATCAACGTTTCTTTATGAGCTGGACACGTTCGTGGCGCCATAAAGCGACCGTGCAAGCGCTTACTCACCAAGTGAAAAGCGATCCGCACGCACCGGGTCAATTTCGTGCTTATGCGCCGGTACTGAATATCAGCGGCTTCCACCGTGCGTTCGGCACTAAAGCCGGCGATAAAATGTATCGTAATGAAGCGGAACGCATTCGTATTTGGTAATTGCAAGCGGTCGGATTTCAGCAAAATTTTGCAAAAAATCGGTGAAATTCGACCGCTTAATTTAAGGGAATTTTATGGCTTTACAACGTTGCCCCGAATGTCGGCGTAGAATCAGCGAGAGTGTTATCGCTTGTCCGCATTGCGGCTTTTCATTTAAAGAAGCGGACTTAGCCGTTTATCGTGAGAAACTGGAACAGCGCCGCTTACATAATCAGGCATTGAATCGTCAGAATGTCAAAGTACAACTTTTCTGGCTGGGTGTATTTACGTTAGTCATTGTAGTCGCTTCTTTGCTTAACTAAAAAGAAAGGCATAGGTTGGAAACCTATACCTTTTTACGATTCGGTTGGTTAAGAATCACTGTTACTGATTACGATTTTTTACCGAAACGATTGCCGATTAAGAAAGCGATTAAACCGATCACTAACGACGGTACAATTGCATGGAAACTAAAGATACTGATTTTAAAGCTAGTGAAAATCACATAACTTGTTAAGCCTGCCAACATCGAGCTAATCGCACCGGCTGCATTCGCATTTTTCCAGTAAAGCCCTAATACGATGACCCATAAGAATGTCGCTTCTAAGCCGCCGAGCGAAAGTAAGTTAAGCCAAATTAACATATCCGGCGGATTTAACGCCGCAAACACTAATAACACCGCAAAAGTAAGCGTGGTCATGGTTGAGAAGCGTTTTAACTTAGCTTCGTTATTGATTGCTTCCGGCTTCACTGCTAAATATAAATCTTTGATTAGGGTGGAAGACGATTGAATTAATAACGAGTCAATCGACGACATAATCGCCGCCATCGGTGCCGCCAAGAAAATACCGGCAACCAGCGGCGGTAGTACCTGAATCATTAGGGTCGGGATGACCTGATCCGGAATTTTTAAATCGGGAATGACCGCACGTCCAAGCACACCGGCAAGGTGCATACCGAACATCAGCAACGATACCACTAACGTACCGATAACGAGCGCTTTATGTAAAGAAGCGCTGTCTTTATACGCCATACTGCGTACCGCAAGTTGCGGTAAACCGATTAAACCGAAGCAGACCAATACCCAGAACGAAGTCATAAAGGTAAAATCCAGCGGACGTTCGTCAATGCCGTACGGCTCGATTAATTGCGGATTAATGCTTTCCAACGTATTTACCGCATTCTCTACACCGCCGGCGGCATAAATTACGCCGCCCAACAATAACGATGTACCGACTAGCATCACTAACCCTTGAATCGTATCGGTCAGCACTACCGCACGGAAACCGCCGATAAAAGTATAAATTCCGACCGTGACCGCAAAAATAATTACTGCAGTTTGATACGGTACGCCTAAGGTGGTTTCCAGTAAGCGACCGGCACCGATAAACTGTACCGTCATCATCGCAAAGAATGAAAGCAACAAGGCAAAGCCGGAAATCCACACCACGAATTTATTTTGATAACGAGCCAATAATAAATCGTTGATGGTTACCGCATTATATTGGCGGGCGAGTAAGGCGAATTTTTTACCCAACGCCCCTAACGCCAGCAATACCGCCGGTACTTGAATCATCGCGAGTAACACCCAGCCTAATCCGTATTTATAAGCCGCGCCCGGACCGCCGATAAACGAACTCGCCCCGACATAAGTCGCGGCGGTGGTCATCGCCAACACAAAACCGGACATTGAGCGACTGCCTACGTAATATTCGGATAAAAAGCTACCGCCTTGGCGTTTACGATAAGCATAAAAAGCGACACCGAACACAAAGCATAAATAAGCGATTAACGGCAATAACATCTCTTTATTCATTGCTATGTTCCTTATTTAAATCAATGTCTTGATAAACTTTTTTGACCGTCCAATACACGACGGCGGTAAAACCGAGCGGCAGAGTGATGCAAGCAAGTTCAAACCAAATCGGAAAGCCGAAAATGCCTCGTCCTGCCGGTGAGAAATAGGCGAAAGCTATCCAACCGAATAAATAAACTAAAGCAAGCCAGAGCGCCCAACGAGCTTCTTTCGCGAGTTGTTGATAATTCATAAGACTCCTTTTCCATTGTAAGAAAGCCTCAAAAAAATGAGGCTCTTTAATTATCAATATTGCCAGTTATCAGGGTCGATACCCAATTCGCGCATTTTCGCTTTAGCCTCTTCCGGAATCTCATCGCTGCGTTCTTTCATCAGATCGTCATCCGTCGGCAACGGCTGTCCGGTAAAGGCATGCAAAAAGGCTTCGCATAGTAATTCGCTATTGGTCGCATGACGCAGGTTTTTGATCTGACGTCGAGTGCGTTCGTTGGTTAAAATTTCTAATACTTTAATCGGGATCGAAACCGTGATCTTTTTTACCTGCTCACTTTTTTTGCCGTGTTCGGCATACGGGCTAATATATTCCCCACTCCAATCTGCCATCGTTAAAATCCTGCGTTATATAAAAAATTGTAGGTATTGTAATCAAAACGATAGACTCTCGCAATCTAGACGTCTAGATTTCTATCTGCAATTTTAGTGAGGTTTTCTTTGTGTTTTAGTCTGAGTTGGTTAAAATGTGACAATGATTTCTTTAAAAAGGCAAGATAGCATGAAATTAAAACAATTCAGTTTAGTAGCGGGCGTCCTGCTATTAACCGCGTGTTCGTCGTCAATCGATCCGGCTTCTGGCGAACGTAAGGATCCGTTGGAAGGTTTTAACCGAGCAATGTGGAAAGTTAATTACGATTATATTGATACTTACGCGCTTAAACCGGTGGCAAAAGGCTGGCGCGATTATGTACCGAGCCCGATTAAAACCGGTTTAACCAATGTGGCGAATAACCTTGACGAACCGGCAAGTTTTGTAAACCGCTTGTTGGAAGGCGAAGGTAAAAAGGCAATGATCCATTTTAACCGTTTCTGGATTAACTCGATTTTCGGTCTAGGCGGTTTAATTGACTGGGCAAGCCAAACGAAAGATTTAAAATTAGATAACGGTAATCGTGAATTCGGTCATACGCTGGGCAGTTATAGTGTGCCGACCGGCGCTTATATTATGCTGCCGGGTTACGGTGCGACCACACCTCGACAAGCGGTCGGAAAAGCGGCGGATTCCGCCTATCCCGTTCTATCAATGCTAACTATGCCGTGGACGGTGGCGAAATTTGCGGTACAAGGTGTGGACAGTCGAGCGAAACTGCTTGATCAAGACCCGTTATTACAACAGTCCGCCGATCCGTATGTGACTTTCCGCGAGGCGTATTTCCAAAACCTCGAATTTAAAGTGAGTGACGGTAAAGCGGCGGAAGAAAGCGGTCAAGAACAGCTTTCCGAAGAAGAATTAAAAGATATTGATTAATATCAAGCGGTCAAATTTGCAAAAAAAGTTGTAAATTTGACCGCTTGCTTTTGGATAGGGTAAAGGAGCAGAACATGAAAACCGAATTTATTCGTCAAATCAGCCAAGGTATCAGCCTCGAGAAATGTCATGAATTATATGTGATTCGTGTTGATCACAAATTAGGATCAGCAGTGGTTGCCTTACAAGGCGCACAATTATTAAGTTGGCAACCGGCGGCAGCAAAGCAAGACGTATTATGGCTTTCGGAGATTGAGCCGTTCCAAAAAGGCAATGCGATTCGCGGCGGCGTGCCGATTTGCTATCCGTGGTTCGGTTCGGTAAAAAGTCCGTCACACGGCACGGCTCGCATTCGTGAGTGGTCACTCAGCCATTATGAAACGGATGAGGAATATGCTTATTTAGAATTTTCGCTCTATAACGAACAAAATATTATCGAAGCGAAAATTGAAATGGCGTTTAGCCAAGAATGTCATTTGATTTTCACTCACTATGCCGAGCAAGAAGCGCAGGCGGCATTGCATAGCTATTTCAATGTGGCGGATATTGAGCAAACCGAAGTGAAAGGCTTACCGCACGAATGCTTTGATTCATTAACCAAACAATTTGTACAAGTGCCTTCGCCGCGTAAAATTAACGAAAATGTCGATTGTATTTATAGTGCGGAGCAGGCTATTAATCGCATTGAAGATATAGCGAATCAACGCACGATTCAAATTGAGCACATTGATGCGAGCGACGTCGTGTTATGGAATCCGTGGCACAAAGCGACAAGTGCGATGAGTGAAACCGGCTATAAAACGATGTTATGTGTAGAAACCGCCCGTATCAATCGAACATTGCAGCAGGGCGATAGTTTTGAAGTGATCTTTAAATTAGTTTAGTATCTATAGACTATAATTTAACTGGCGGTAAGGGAAACCTTACCGTTTTGTTTTGAACTTTTTTCCGTAAAACCAGCTCGGAATGATTAAAATTAATGAAAAATAGGAATAAATAGAATCAAATATGCCAAAAATAAACTTGAATGAAACGACCCTTTTACCCTTTGTCAGCCGGCAAATCGAACAAAACGACGCTTTTACTCTGTTAAACGGATTATGTCAGTGGCTTAGAGCCGACAAGCCGGAACAAGCGGTCGAAAAATTAGAATTTTTTACCGATTTACTTAAACAACAACCGGAACTCGCTCAAGCGGTTGCTACGCTAATTTGCCGCTGGCTTTGTCAGCTACGTTTATATCCGATTCTCGTCAGTAGCGGCATTTTAGGTCGCCAAGGTTTCGGGCGAGAAATGCGTAATCGCTTATATGAGAAACTCAACCCGTCTTTTAAAGATGTGAATGATTTACGCGATGTGTTTATTCTCTTGTTTTGCGATCGGCATGATGTGGAATGGATTAATGCCATTCCGACTAAGAGCTGGTTAAATTTTCTCAATACGTTAGATCACAGTGTAAGCGAGCAGGATAGAGCTTGGCTGTATGAGCATATTCGTCACGAAGGGTTATTTGCGATCAAAATGCTTTCGATTTGGATTGCGGCGGAGGATTTGGAACCGGAGTTAATTCGTTTGGATCGAACGCTGTTAGATGCCGATTCACCGTTTGTTGCATTGCAAAAAGAAGTGTTTTTATGGTTAGCGGCTCGTCGTCAAAATCAATATTATGACGATAGCCACTTACAGGTGATGTTTAACCAATCGCGCGAATTGGTGGAGCGCTTACAGAAAAAAGGATCGATAGCCGGTTCGTCACTTGGCGTGGCGCACTTACTTGAGCGTTTAAGCCAAACCTTAGACCGTTTATCCATGTTGATGGAATTATTTTCCACCAACCGAGTCGCTCGTTTGCGCGTGTTGCAAATTACCAAAATGTTGGCGGAAGCTTCGGCAAAGCAGCATAGTATTTCCGATTTATGGAAACAAAGTGTCAAAATGCTTTCTCGCAGTATTACTCAACACACCAGTGATCACGGCGAACACTATATTACCCGTGATAAAAAAGAATATTTCAGTATGTTTTATTCCGCTGCCGGCGGTGGCGTGCTGATTGCGCTGATGGCGCTCTTTAAAGTGTATCTGGGTGGAATAATTGACGATAAGGTCTGGAAAGGTATTGCGGAAGGTTTGAACTACGGCATCGGTTTTACCATTATCTTTATGTTGCATTTTACCGTAGCAACCAAGCAGCCGGCGATGACTGCCGCACGTTTTGCCGAGGCGGTCGAGCGAAACCCGCAGGGCAGTGCGGTGAATATGAAACTGGCGCAATTGTTGGTGGACGTATTGCGTTCACAAAGCATTGCGGTACTGGGGAATGTGATTGTGTCGATGAGTGTAGCGGCATTAATTGCTTACGGCTATGCCGAACACACCGGAAAAGCGTTATTAGACAGTGAAATGGTGCAATATCAGCTAAGCTCGATTGACCCGACCAAAGGAACCTTATGGTTTGCGGCAATTGCCGGTTTGTGGTTGTTCTGCTCGGGGATTATTTCCGGCTACTTTGACAACCGCAGCAACTATTTAAATACCCGTATGCGGTTAAGACAGCACCCGTGGTTAAAGGCGATTTTTCCGTTATCCGTACGAGAGAAATTTGCCGATTACGTGCATGATAATATCGGTTCGATTATCGGTAACTTAGGCTTCGGTATGTTGCTTGGCATTACCGGCGTGATCGGTTATTGGTTAGGGCTGCCGTTAGATATTCGCCACGTTGCTTTTTCTTCGGCGAATGTCGGTTATGCGGTGGTGAGCGAATCGTTAGGCTGGCAAGTGTTATTGCAAAGCATCTGCTTTGTGTTGATGATCGGTGCGGTCAATTTGATAGTCAGCTTCTCTCTAACGCTGTGGATTGCACTGCGTTCACGCAATACCGAAATTGATAGCTGGCGGGAAATTTTAAAATGCTTATGGGAAATAATACGTAAACGCCCGTTAAGTTTATTTTTGCCGGTTCAGTTGAATAAATAGAAAAACGATACAAGCGGTCTAATTTGCAAAGATTTTTACAAATGAGACCGCTTTTTTTATCTCTTTTTAATATGTTTAAAACTTTAGTAATAAATTTCAGTTTATATCAAGTAAAACTTATGATTGAGAAATAAATAATTTTTCGTATTTGTGTTAAATAAACCGTTCTATTATATCTTTTCTATAATTATCAGTTGAGTATAGTCTAATTTAAATCAGGTTTAATTAAGACGTCCGACTTGTTTTATTTAAAATTTTTGGAACTTTTAAATAGTAATTCATTCAAAGGAAGTGATGAATAGGGATTTTTATATCTGAATAAAGATGTGTAAATTTATATTTATCAAGTGTGAAGGCTATTATAACTACGTTATATGTTAATGTGGCGGTATGTTGTTTGACGATATTTATAGTGTAATTCGATTATATAACAGTATGGATTTGTTATAGGTTTTAGCTTTTTTACTTAGGTAAAAGATACGATGCTAAAAATCGATTATATCTTCCCTTCTTTAATGCTATCAGCAATTCATAATACTAAGACAATATTTATTGAAATTAAGTTCAATACAAAATGGCGGAACCTCGATAATTTCTATTGTTAGTTCTGATGCTTAGTTTTTTGCTTATGGCTCAAGGTGAAATATAAAAAGGATGTCTAACAGCCTCTCCATGCTCTTTATCCGTTAATTTAAGCTGTTACGTTTGTATGCTTCTGTAATGTATATAAGAGAAAGTAGTCTTTATGCGATTAAGAATGCTTATGAGAATAAGCGGAATAATCAATACTATTATAAATTTAACTAAATTATGGATGTATTTTATGGAGATAAAATTTAATTCTTTAGCGCTTTGTCTATTATCTACAACGTTCCTCAATACTGCTTTGGCCAATGCATCGCCGATAGATATAAAGCGGGAAGAAATTGTGATTTTTTCTCGTCAAGGAGACAGCCAATTAACACAAGCGATTTCTCAACTATCTGATTTATATAAAAAAACAGGTGATAGAAAAGTTAGAGACGATTTAATCGCATTAATGATGCGAAAAGGCGAGTTTAAGCATGCGATTAATGTTTGTGCAGATTGTAATATTAATCATTTTTCCGAAAGTGAATTGGAAAATTTAGCCAAGGCTTATCGTAATAGTAAAGACTTCCCTAAAGCACTTCAGTTATATAGAAAATTAAGTCAAAAATATCCTAATAATCCGAACGGTTTATTAGGAAGCGGCTTGGTTGAAGTTGAACTAAGTAAATATGCGGATGCGAAAAAACATCTTACGCAATATAAAAGTAAATTCGGTGCAGATAATAGTTATCGAGAGGCATCTAATTATTTACTGGATCATACCGAACCGAATCTTTCAAAATTAGGTCGTTGGCATCAACAATTACAAGCAGAACCTAATCCTGAACTTGCCTTAAAACTTTATCGTCTGGCAACGAAATTAAATGTACTTCCCATTCAATCCGAATTAGTTAAACGTTATCCGAATTTATTTTCTCAAAAAGATTTAAATTGGTTGGAACATGGTCAAGTAATATCTTCAATTAAAGGAGATGATAATTTAAAAATGTCCGGGTTAAAGTCCGGATATATGCGTCTGACAAATATCATCGATTCGCTGGAACAAGATAATCCTTTATATCGCCAAGCGGTTCAAGATCGCATGATATTAGCGAATAAAATGAATAATAAGGCGCTCGTAATAAAAGATTACGAGATTCTGAAATCCTTGAATCAGGAAATGCCGAATTATGTGCAAGAGGCTTATGCCGATATGCTGTTAAAAGACGGTTCGCCGTTTAAAGCATTGGAAATTTATCAAAAATTAGCCGAATCGGAGCAAGCGAATAATAAGCATATAAGTACGGCCTTATTATTTAAATTAATCAATGCGTCAAGTGATGCGGGTTATTTTGAACAGGCTCAAATATATCAAGATCAAATTAAAGAGAGTAAACAAATTTGGGATTTTACCAGAAGAACTCGCCTATTAAATCCTAATTATGAGCAAGCATTCTATAGCCAAGTCAATTTGCATAATTGGAGAGGCAATAAATCAAAAGCGGTTGCCGTGTTAGAAGATCGTTTAACTAATTTGACTCCGGGTGATCCTTGGACAATGTTGGCATTAAGCGATTTGGAATCGTCCAGAAATAACCATGACCGAGCAAACGCTTTGGCGGATAAAGCAAGCCAGTTCTTAGGTAAGGATCAAGCGCTCTATAAACATCAAAGTGCGAATATCGCCTTAAATCAAGGAAATTTCGCTAAGGCTTATCAAATTATCGAAAGTTATACGGCGGAAGAAAAAGAATCGGCGGAAGAAAAAGAATCGGCGGAAGCGGTCTTGAAGCGATACGATGAAGTCAGAAGAGGCGGTTTTACCGCATCATTCGGTATTTCTCATCAAACGGCGCCTAGTAATAAGCAGAGTAATGAACTTAGTCAGGAATATTATTTAAATTCGGCAAAAACCCCCGAAGGGCATTACGCTTATGTGCATTATTCGGAAGATAAAGTACCGACCGAAGGTGAACTGCTTAAGCAACGTAGAATCGGTGCCGGTAGTTATCTGAATTTCTTTCCGCTTAACCTTACGCTTGAAGCGGGTAAGGGGATTAAATTAAATGAAAAAGGATATGTTTCGGTAAATTCTGGTTACGTATTGAATGAAAACTGGAAGTTTGAACTGTCCGGTAATATTAACGGCAGCTCGACCCCGATTAAAGCGATAAATCAAAAAGTTTATACCAAAGATATCGGATTCGGCACCACTTATACCTATCGAGATCTTGTGCAAGTAGGAACCGGTGTGAATGCAATGAAGTTTGATGACGATAATGTACGTAAGTCATTCTATTTATGGGTGTCTTCACAAACGTTCCAATACGATCGTTGGGCGTTGAACAACGGTATTCGTTTTGATTATCAGCGTAATAAAAATATTGCGTCCGCTTGGTATTATAACCCGGATAAAAGTCGAAATATCGAATTCAGTACGGATTTAAGTTATCGCCAACCGATGAATCACGGGCTGGTTTTAACCCACCATTTAAAAGGTTTGGTCGGGAAATATAAGCAACAAAATCATAAAGCCGAAC
The DNA here is from genome assembly GCF_900444945.1 of Actinobacillus lignieresii. Lineage (NCBI taxonomy): Bacteria > Pseudomonadati > Pseudomonadota > Gammaproteobacteria > Pasteurellales > Pasteurellaceae > Actinobacillus > Actinobacillus lignieresii. The sequence goes on from NZ_UFRM01000001.1 coordinate 2,113,625, forward strand.
ATTCATGGGCGGTTAGTTACGGACATGACTGGCGTATTACCAAAAAAATCAATTTATCTTATGAAATCGGTCGTAAGAAAAATATTTATGACGGTGCGGCCGAATTTAATAACTACGGTAACGTGAATCTTTCGTATTCTTTTTAATTTAGGTAATAACAATGATATTTAAAAAATTTAGTCGAATAATTATCGCTTGTTTGTCTTTTTTATCAATAAACGTATTGGCGAATAATACTTATAGCGTATTGGCTTACCATTCCGTTGTCGATGAAAGTGCGCCCAAAGATAAAAGATTATATGTCTCGCAGACGATTTCTTCCGATCAATTAATCGCGCATTTTAATTGGTTTAAAAGTCAAGGATATAACATTGTAAGCTGGCAACAAATTGTTGATGCTGAAAAGGGGAAAAACAAACTTCCGAATAAAGCGGTATTACTGTCTTTCGATGACGGTTATGAAACGATGTATAGCGTTATTTATCCGCTATTAAAGGCTTATAACTATCCGGCGGTCTTTGCGCCCGTTTCAAGTTGGATTAGCACGCCGATGGGACAAAAAATCCAATACGGTAATGAAAAACTGGATCGCGAGAAATTCTTTGCGACTTGGCAACAAATCGATGAAATGCAAAACAGCGGTTTAGTTGAAATTGCCTCGCACACTCATGATTTACACCACGGTATAAAAGCAAATCCTGGCGGTAGCCAGCTGGCGGCGATGATTGCACCGGAATACAAAAACGGTAAATACGAAACGGAAGAACAATATAAATCCCGTATTCTGAATGATATGAAAATATCTTCCGGCCTTATTAAGAAACACACGGGCAAAGCGCCGCAAATTATGGTTTGGCCTTATGGCGCTTTTACCGAAACAACAATTAAATTGGCAAAAGAAGCCGGAATGCCGTATCACTTTACTTTGAAAGAAAAGGTGAATCGTGTCGGCGATGCGCATGTAGGACGTTTTCTCGTTGATGCGGAATCTAATTTCTCCGTAATGGCACGTTATTTGAATCGAGTGGCGGATACGGATAACGAATCCTTTGCACAGAGAAAATTACATATTAATTTAGACTTCGTATATAGCCCGGATCCGATTAAGTTTAAGGCGAATTACGATGCCTTGATTAGTAATGTCGCTAAATACGGCGTAACGGCGGTGTACTTAAAAGCGTATTCGGATAGCAATAAAGACGGCATCATTGATGCGGTCTATTTCCCTAATAAATATCTTCCGGTAAGAGCGGATATTTTTAGTCAGGTGGCTTGGCAATTACGTACGCGTGCCGGGGTGAAAGTTTATACGTGGATGCCGGCTTCGCTCGAGAGCTTACCTGAGAATTTACGTCAAGTGAATGTGATGCAATCGCTTTACCGAGATTTATCGCTTTATTCAAAAACGGACGGATTATTCTTTGACAGCAAAATCGGCAAACATAAATGGATCGATAATTCGAAAGAAACGATGGCGCTGACGAAATTGTGGACGGAAGCGGCGGAACCTTACTTCTTCTTTAATCGATATACGCAAAGAATTTCCAGAAATATTCACCCGTTAGATACGAATTTTACTCAAAATTTAGTCGAGTTTAGTAAGAATTACGACGGTATTTTAATTGAGGTGCGCCCTTATTCGTTAGGCGGTGTGACGACTAAGCGGGAAGCTAAAAATTGGTTACTCGATATCGTTCAGCGAGTGAAAGATTCTAATGTTGAGAAGAAACAGATTTTATTCGATTTCTCGGTAGTGAATCCCAAAACATCGGAAAATCTCTCGTCGGAAGAGTTGATCAGCTGGATTAAATTATTAGAAAAACATCAAATAATAAGTTTCGGTTATTACCCGAATAGATATTTATTTGATGAAAAAATGCTGCAAAAAATGAAACCTTATGTTTCAAGTAATAGAGATATCACAAGGAAGTAGGCGGATATATGATTCTAGAAATATTCAGTTTATTTGTATTTGCTTATCCGGCGGTAATGGCATTTTATTGGGCTTTTGCAGGGCTTACATATTTTTTATTTAAAGAAAAGTTAAAAGTACCGCCGAATTTTGATCAAATGAAGCATGAAGAAGTACCGTTAGTCAGCTTAATGGTGCCTTGCTATAACGAATCGGATAACTTAGACGAAGCGATTCCGCATTTGCTCAATCTAAAATATCCGAATTACGAACTGATTTTTATTAATGACGGCAGTAAAGATCATACCGGAGAGATTATCGATAAGTGGGCGAAAAGAGATAAGCGCGTCGTTGCGTTACACCAAGCGAACTCCGGTAAAGCCAGCGCGTTAAATAACGGTCTGCGAATCGCAAGAGGTAAGTATGTCGGTTGCATAGACGGTGATGCGGTATTGGATTACAAGGCGTTGGATTATATGGTGCAGGCGTTGGAATCTAATCCTCGATACGGTGCGGTGACCGGTAATCCGCGAGTACGTAATCGAAGCACGATTTTAGGACGCTTACAAGTGTCCGAATTCAGCTCGATTATCGGTTTAATTAAACGTGCGCAATGTTTAATGGGAACCATCTTTACCGTGTCGGGCGTGTGTTGTTTATTCAGAAAAGACATAATGTTCGAGATCGGCGGTTGGAGTACGAACATGATTACGGAAGATATTGACGTCAGTTGGAAAATCCAAACGTCGGGTTATGACATTTTCTACGAACCGAGAGCGCTATGCTGGGTATTGATGCCGGAAACCATAAACGGTCTGTTTAAACAACGTCTTCGTTGGGCGCAAGGCGGTGCGGAAACCATGATGAAATATTTTCCGCAAATTTGGCGTTTGAAAAATCGCCGTTTATGGCCGATGTTTATCGAATATATTGTGACCGCAATTTGGGCGTCGTTACTTTTAGTTTCAATTTTACTGAGTATATATAACCTGATCTTTGATAACCAAATCGGTTTGTTGGATTGGGCCGAGTTAAAACCGAGCATTGCGATACTGTTTATCGCTTTTTTCACTCAATTAAGTATCAGTCTTTATATCGATAATCGCTATGAAAAAGGCGTAGTGAAATATGCATTTTCTTGTATTTGGTATCCTTGGCTGTATTGGAGCCTAAATACGATTACTTTACTGTGCGGTATCCCGAAAGCGATTTTCCGAAATAAAACCAAATTAGCGGTATGGACCAGTCCTGATAGAGGAGTTTAATATGTCGGCGCAACAATTACAGAAATTAATGATTATTAACAAAACTAAACAACTCGGTTGGTGGATTCGTTTAAAAAGCTTGTTTATCACTTTGCTGACTTGGGGCATTTGGTTAGTGATGGCATTTATGATTTGGCAATATCGAAACAGCCTTTTAGATTCACCGGTCATTGATATTTATTATATCGGAGAGGTTATTCTGTTTATCTTTGCCGTGGTGTTTACTTTGATCTTTTTGACGGTGTGTTGGTCGTATCTGGCTAAAAGTCGCCATAAAAAACCTTAAGACGACATACGAACCGATCAAATAGAAAAGCGGTTGAATTTGCAAAAAATCTTGTAAATTCAACCGCTTGTTTATTATTAGTGATGACAGATTATATCACAAATTACGCTTTCGCTTTTTCCGCCGCTTTGACGATAACCGCAAATGCAGGCGCTTTTAATGACGCACCGCCGACTAACGCACCGTCGATATCCGGCTGAGTGAATAATTCCGCCGCATTCGCATCGTTTACCGAACCGCCGTATTGGATAATCACTTGATCCGCAACCGCTTGTGATTTCGCTGCAATGTGACCGCGGATGAATGCGTGAACCGCTTGCGCTTGCGCAGGAGTTGCGGATTTACCGGTACCGATAGCCCAAATCGGTTCGTAGGCGATTACCGCACCGTTAAACGCTTCAACGCCTAACGCATCGATTACCGCATCAATTTGTTTTGCGCATACCGCTTCGGTTTGACCCGCTTCGTTTTCCGCTTCGGTTTCACCGATACATAATACCGGTACTAAACCCGCCGCTTTTAACGCAGCGAATTTTTTCGCAATGAACGTATCGCATTCTTTGTGATAAGTACGACGCTCGGAGTGACCGATAATAATATATTTTGCACCGAAGTCTTTTAACATTTCGGTTGAAATATCACCGGTAAATGCACCTTGTACGTTTACGTCTACGTTTTGTGCGCCTAATGCGATGACTGATTGACCCGCTAATGCCGCTTCCGCTTCCGCTAAGTACATTACCGGCGGCGCGATTGCAACGTCACAGCCTTTAACATCCGCCAATTCCGCTTTTAAGCCGGCGATTAACTCTTTTGTAAATGCTTTGCTACCGTTTAATTTCCAGTTACCCATTACAAGTGGACGACGTGCCATGTGATTTCTCCTATTGAGTTTGAATATAAAAATAAGTAATACGAACTATACCAAATTTTATGAAAATTTTTGATTCTTTTCGCAAAGAATTGCGACCTATATCAATTAACAATCAGAATAACGAAAAATCATCACGCTTTAACGTAACTAAATTCAGTGAAAATAAAAGATGTCGCTTTTAAAGTGAGCGATAACTGTTAAAATAGCAAGATAAGATTCAATAGGCAGGAAAGTACTTTAGTGTACTTTTTTATGCCTGAACAAGGACATTCAATGCAATTAAATTATCTCTTAGGGCAACCGCAACAAGCGGGCAGATTGAAGGCGGAATTTGCAGATTTTATCGTACGTGAAGAATTGGGTTATCCGCTTAGCGGCGAAGGCGAATTTGTGGCGGTAAAAATCCGTAAAACCAATGCGAACACATTGTTTGTCGGCGAACGACTGGCAAAATTTGCCGGTATTTCCGAACGAAATATGAGCTACGCCGGTCTTAAAGATCGTCATGCGGTAACCGAACAATGGTTTTGTTTGCACTTAGCCGGCAAAGAAACGCCTGATTTTACGCAATTTGAATATGAGGGCGTAGAGGTGTTGGAAGTTACTCGCCATAATCGTAAGATCCGTGTCGGAAGCCTTGCCGGAAATCATTTTGAATTGTTATTGCGCGATGTGAATGAATCGGAAGAATTGAACCAACGTTTAAACCGTTTACAAGCGGTCGGATTTCCGAATTATTTTACCGAGCAGCGTTTTGGCAGAGACGGTCACAATTTAACGCAAGCATTGCGTTGGGCAAATGGCGAAATAGCGGTTAAAGATCGTAAAAAACGTAGTTTTTATTTATCGGCGGCACGTAGCGAAGTGTTTAACTTAGTGGTTTCGCAACGTATTGCCGATCATTTAACTCAAACCGTATTAGCCGGCGATTATGTGCAGTTAGCCGGTTCAAACAGTTTTTTTATGGTGGAAGAAAAGGAAGTTGCCGAAACGCAACAGCGTTTAGCATCGGGCGACGTGTTATTAACCGCTCCGTTAATCGGAGAAAAATCGTTAGAATTAACCGCTTGCGAGCAAGAAAAAGCGATAATTGCGCAACATTCGACGTTAGTCGAATTGATGAAAAAAGAACGTATGGCAAACGTACGCCGTGCGATGTTGTGTAAACCGCAAAATTTTTCGTGGCGATTTGAAGCCGAGGGCTTACGACTTCGTTTCTTTTTAGATTCGGGAAGCTATGCTACCGCATTAGTGCGAGAATTAATTCAATTAACGGAACAAGAATAATGAATATCTTAATCAGTAATGATGACGGCTATCACGCACAGGGCATTCAAACACTTGCCGAAACGTTGCGCGATGCAGGACATTCGGTGACGGTAATTGCGCCGGATCGCAATCGCAGTGCCGCATCAAGTTGTTTAACTTTGATGGAACCGATTCGTGTACATCAACTTGACGAATTTAATTATGCTGTGATTGCCGGTACGCCGGCGGATTGTGTACACTTAGCCCTTAACGGCTTTTTTGAGCAATCGTTCGATTTAGTTATTTCGGGGATTAACCACGGTGCAAATTTAGGTGATGATGTGGTTTATTCGGGAACGGTCGCCGCTGCGCTTGAAGGTCGTCATTTACCTTATCCGAGTTTAGCGATTTCGTTAGTGGGCAGAAAATCCGAAGGGCATTTATTCGGTAATAATCATTTTGAAACGGCAGCTAAAGTCGTATTGGATTTATTACCGAAAGTCCAACAAGGGATTTTACCCGCACGTCAAATTTTAAATATTAATGTACCGGATTTACCTTACGAACAAGTTAAAGGCGTGATGATTACCCGTTTAGGGCATCGTTCGCCGGCGGCGGAAATCGTGAAACGAGAAGATCCTCGCGGCGCAACGATTTATTGGCTGGGGGCGAACGGCGTGCCGGTAGATGCGAGTGAAGGTACCGATTTTTATGCGTTGGCACATGATTATGTCTCCGTTACGCCGATTCAGGCGGATATGACGGCGCACTATTCCATTCAAGCTCTTAAGGATACTTTTTAATGAAATTATTTGGTCCGATTTATGATAAAACGATGGAATGGTCTAAACACCGTTTTGCCGATTTCTGGTTGAGTTTCGTGAGTTTTATCGAGGCGATTTTCTTTCCGATTCCACCGGACGTGATGTTGATTCCGATGTCGATGGGCAAACCGCAAAAGGCGATGCGTTATGCGATTTATACCACGATTGCTTCGGTACTCGGCGGTATTATCGGCTATTTTATCGGTTTGTATGCGTTTGAATGGGTACAAGGATTAATTGCCGATTGGGGAATGCAAGCGAATTTCGATAAAGCGAGATCTTGGTTTGAAACTTGGGGTGTCGCAGTCGTTTTTTTAGCCGGCTTCTCGCCAATTCCTTATAAAGTGTTTACAATCTGTGCAGGCGTAATGCAGATGGCATTTTTCCCGTTCGTCATTACTGCGGCGATTTCTCGCTTTGCCCGTTTTGCGTTGGTAGCAAAACTGTCGGCGTGGGGCGGAGAAAAATATGCGGAAAAAATTCGTCGTTCTATCGAATTAATCGGTTGGGGAACGATTGTTGCGGCAGCCTTAGCTTATATCGCTTATCAATTATTTAAATAAAGGATATGACAATGAAGAAATCATTTATTTTATTCCCATTAGCGGTTTCAGTTTCTTTAGCCTTATCGGGCTGTTCGTCTTCTTCGTCTGATGGGGCGGAAGTGGCGGATGTGAATTCAAACGGTATTTCATCGACAACCGCATTGCCGAGCTGGCAAGCGACGGATTCGATTCAATCGGTAGAAATGCCGGCGTCTATGGCATCGGCTCCGTCACGGACAATCGAGCAAAATACCGCTTATAATAATCAAACCGCTTATACGCAACCGGTTAATAGCGTACCGCAACAGCCTGTGGTTCAAACTCCGGTACAATCCGCACCGAGCTATACAAGCGAAAGCGGTGCCGGTAGCAATATGATTGGTAATTGCCGAGTGGTAAGAGATGCGTTAGGCGCACCGGTTTATGCGGAAATTACCAAAGGTTGTTATACCGATAGTAGTTATACGGTCGGAAAAAGCGATACAATGTATTTAATTTCGTATCTTACCGGTCAAACGCCGGCACAAATTGCGGCATTAAATAATCTCAGTGTAGAGAGTAAATTACACGTAGGTCAAATACTACGTGTAAGATAACGGTAGGTTTATTTTGTTAGTATTAACGACAGTTGTGCTTTGCCGCTGTCGTTTTATTCGTTTTTAGATTTTAAAGGAAAGTAATATGAAAAAGGCATTCTTATTATTGCCGTTTATGATAAGCCTGACCGCTTGCGGAGCAAGTGAGAACGCACCGAAAGACGATGCGGAATTGGCGCCGGGGATTATGCAACCCGTTTCCGGATCAGGCGCATCGACAGGAAGCTACGGTTGGTCGTCAGACGTTGAGTCCGCACCGATGCCGGCTTCAATGACTAAATAATCATTTTAGCATACGAAAGGATAAATTGAACAGATGAAGAAATCATTTTTTTTATTGCCGTTAGCCGCGGTAATTTTGACCGCTTGTAGTTCCAATCAACCCGCTCCCGTCGTAAGTGCGGCGGATAGTACGGAATTAACGCCGGGCGTAATGCAGCCGGTAGCCGGCAGCGCGCCGACAACTTACGGCTGGCAATCCGATATTCAGCCGGCATCTATGCCGACTACAATGGGATCGACATCGATTCCGACTCCGACCATTCCTCAACCGGTTATAAAAAATCCGGTCATTACCGAACAGCCGGCTCAGCCGCAAACGGCGACGAAAATCGTTAAAAAAACCAAAACGGTTGAGAAAAAAGTAAATCAGAATTTTGAGATCCCTCGCGATGCGAACAATGCGCCGGTATATAGCCAAATTCAAAAAGGTTTCTACGACGGTTCGACTTATACGGTGCGTAAAGGCGATACCATGTTCTTGATCGCTTATATTATCGGTAAAGACGTAAAAGAAATTGCCGCATTGAATAATATGAGCGAGCCGTATCAATTAACCGTAGGACAGAAACTGAAAACCGGTAAATCCGCAACGGAAACGGTAACGGTAGAAGAAAAAGTTACCGTACCTGTCGAACCGCAAATAACTTATCAACAGGGAGCGAACGGTACGACTTACGCTTCGGACGGTAATATTACCGGACCGGTAAAAGCAAGCACCGGTTCGGCTTCCGTACCTGCAACCAACAATGGTATTCGCGCTTCGGTAGGTAATCCTGCAACGGCTTCATCTACTGCGACCACCGCAGTGGTTGCAAGTGCGGCGACAACACCGGCGGTACGAGCTACGACAGCAACCGCACCTAATTATTCTTCTTCAAATAACGTGAGTGCGCCGGCTTCTAACTTTAAATGGCAATGGCCGACGGCAGGTCGCGTAGTATCCGGTTTCTCTGCGGCGGAAGGCGGCAATAAAGGTATCGATATTGCCGGTAGCAAAGGACAAGACGTAAAAGCGGCGGCGGCAGGTAAAGTGGTCTATGCCGGTAATGCTTTAGAAGGCTACGGTAACTTGATTATCATTAAACACAATGATGACTTCCTCAGTGCTTATGCGCATAATGACAGTATCAAAGTCGATGAACAGGACACGGTAAATGCCGGCGATACGATTGCGCGTATGGGAAGTACCGGTACGAACAGTAACAAACTTCACTTTGAAATTCGTTACAAAGGTAAATCGGTTGATCCGACTCGCTATTTACCAAGAAAATAGTTGTAACGTTTAGTTAAAAGCTGACCGCTTGTGAGTATGATTTTTATCACAAGCGGTCTTTTTTCATTAGTTTTTGGAGAATATGGCTATGGTAAAGCGTTGTAGTTGGGCGGGAGAGAGTGAAATTTATATCAATTATCACGATCAAGAATGGGGTAAACCTGAATTTGACAGTCGCAAGCTGTTTGAAAAAATTTGTTTGGAAGGGCAGCAAGCAGGGCTTTCTTGGATTACCGTATTGAAAAAGCGCGAGGCTTATCGCCAAGCCTTTTATCAATTTGAACCGGAACGTATCGCACAAATGACGGAATCGGATATTGATCAACTTATGCAAAATACCGGTTTGATTCGCCATCGAGCCAAATTGGAAGCGATTGTGAAAAATGCTAAGGCATATCTTGCCATGCAAGCAAACGGAGAAGATTTTAGCCAATTTATTTGGGCATTTGTCGGCGGTAAGCCGCAAATTAACGACGTGCCGGATTTGTCCGTCGTACCGGCAAAAACTGCCGTTTCGACCGCAATGTCAAAGGCATTGAAAAAGAAAGGTTTTGTGTTTGTCGGCGAAACTACTTGTTATGCGTTTATGCAATCAATGGGGCTTGTTGATGATCATCTGAATGATTGTTGTTGCAAGCGTGCGAAAAAATGATAAAAGGATCAGCCTACAAAAAGAGGAATTGGTAGGCTGATTTTTTATTGATTAATGATCATTAAATAAATGTTTAATGACGGCAACCACCAAATTACATTTAGGAACAATCGAATCGACTTCTAAATATTCGGTTTTCGCATGCATATTACCGCCGGTCGGCCCTAAACCGTCAATCGTCAAGCAACCTGACGAAGCGGCGATATTACCGTCACTTAAACCGCCCGCATCCACCCATTTGATTGGGTATTGAAGCTGCTGTCCTACTTCGTCAAAGATTTGTTTCACTTTCGGTAAATTCACTTCATCAATCATCGGCGCTTCATTGTTTACTAATACTTTAGTAGAGGTGACTCCTGCAACGAACGGATTATCCAGTATGCGTTTTAAGTGTTGTTCGAAAAATTCGACGGAAGACGGCAAGCGGTAACGCATTTCAATCGTTAGTGAAGCGAAATCCGCAATGACATTATGCGCGTTGCCGCCGTGATTAATCACACAGTTAAAGGTATGACCGATTTCAAAGTCGTTTAATTTGGAAAATTCGACAATAAAATTAGCCGCTTCGACTAATGCGGAACGTCCCCTTTCCGGATTATTACCCGCATGGGCGGCGACACCGTGAAAATCAATTTTATAGGTGATGACTCCTTTTCTGGTTGCTACCATCGAACCGTCTTCTCGCGCAGGTTCCATCACAAAACAATATTTGGCTTTGCGAGCATATTCGCGAATACTGTCTTTGGCATACATAGAGCCGATTTCTTCGTGGGAATTTAAGTACACCGCAACGTTATATTTAGTTAAATCCAGCTCTTGTAAAACATAGAAACTGAGTAAGGCGCCGGATTTATCGTCAATAACGCCTAATGCGTTAATTCTTTCGCCGTCGTTGCTAAAAGGTACATCGTTTGCGGTGCCGACCGGGAAAACCGTATCCATATGCGCAACAAACAGAATATCGAATTGTTCCGCATCGGGATGATTGCTAATGAGTAAACAATCGGCAACTTTATCACTATTCATTGGGATTTTTTTATGGGAAAGTCCAAGTTTTTCGGCTTTTTGAATAAACCAGTCGGCAACTTGATTTACACCGCTAATATGAGATGCGGGGCTTTCAATATCGGTAATCGTTTTTAACTCATGAAGAAAATCATTTAATTGACTGCTTTGCATAATTTACTCCTGATTAGACGATAAATCGCATTAATAACATAGCAAGATAAGCATTGATAATGCAGATACCGAATAAAACGAGATAGTGTTTACCGGGAACACCTAATACGCCCAATACGCGCCCCATATACTGAACGGTTGAACCGACCAACGCCATACCCGGTAATAAGATTGCGATATGTTGTGCATTTAACGTACCTTCTTGTACTAAGGCGACTAACACACCGGCAGCACCGCCCCAGCTTAGAAACGCCGCTAAAAATACCGCGATGGATTCACCGGGTAAGCCGAGCGGTGCCATAATAAATCCGATATATTCGCCGAGTAGTTTTAATAGCCCCGAAGCATTCAATACATAAATAATCACAAATGCCATTAATACGTTCGGAATCGTACTGGTAATCGCAATATTCCAGCCTTTTCGCGCGCCTTCGATAAATACGTCGGTCACTAATTTGTTATCGTTGGTATTACTCATACACCCACCTCATCTTCTTTTACGAACTTTTTAACATAAAGACGCATTAAATTTGCACCGAATATCTTGAAGAGGAAAATAATGCCTAAGCACATTGCAATCGAAAGCGGTGCGACGCTGCCGGCTTTATCGGTAATTAATAACAGCGGTGCGAAAGAGGAAAGGAAATTGGTTAAAAATGCGCCGGCACTAAATTGGAAGGCGGCAAAAATAAGCAGTTCTTTATGGCTGATTTGGTTTTCATTGCGTAAGAAACGGGTAGTAGAACTACCGGCATCGGTACTTTGCGTACTGGCAATTAAAGAAATGGAACAAACGCCCGGAATACCCATCAGCGGTTTTAAAATCGGGCTAAGCCATTTAGAAGCCGCCAATAACGCCCCGAAATGTTCAAAAACCGCAACAAAACCGAGTGCTAACATTACGCTAGGCACTAAGGTTAAAGCGAAAATAAAACCGCCTTTGGCACTTGTTCCCCCGGATGTTTTTAACCATTCGGGAAATTGTCCGGTCAGTTTACTGTAATCAAAGATTCCACCCCATAAATCTTTGGCAAAACCGCCAAAGAAAATAACGGCACATAGCAATGAAATTGTTCCAACGATCAATTTCTTCGTACTGACTTCATTACTCATACTCTCTCCTTAATCTAGTTATGATAGGCGGAAAGAATATAGTATAGATAATAAAAGATTACTGTGATTGGTTTCACAAAAACGAAATGTTATTGAGGAAAAGGATAGGCGGTCATCTTTTCGTGTCTTTTTACGTTTTAAAAATGTAAAAAAATCGGAAAATATGACCGCTTGTTGTTAGATTTTCGCTTCGATTAACTTAGCTAATGCGTTGATGTGATCGGTATTGGCGTTTAACGCAGGAATATAGCGATAGGATTGTCCGCCTGCATTAAGGAAGTTTTCTTTGTTTTCCTCAGCGATTTCTTCCAACGTTTCCAAGCAATCAGCTGAAAAGCCGGCACAAATGACAGCAATTTTCTTCACCCCTTGGCTCGGTAATTTTTCTAAGGTTTCATCGGTATAAGGTTGTAGCCACTCTTCATCACCGAAACGAGATTGATAAGTCACTAACCATTGCTCATTGGAGAGCGATAGTTTATCTGCGACTGACTGTGCGGTTTGTTGGCAGTGTTCCGGATAAAAATCGCCCTCGGTTTGGTAACGTTTCGGAATACCGTGGAACGAGAACAATAATTTTTCATCTTCGGCTAACTGAATCGTATTAGCTAACGCTTGAATATAAAGCGGATCGTTGTGATAGCTATGGATAAACTCGAACGGAACGATATTACGCTGTTGCGTTAAGCCGCGGGCAAACGCATCTAATACCGAGGCGGTTGTCGTACTGCTGTATTGCGGATAAAGCGGTAATACGATAATTTTACTTACGCCGGCTTTAATCAAGCGATCGGTTGCACTTTCGATACTCGGATTACCGTAACTCATACCAAGCTCCACCAAAACGTTTTGATTTTGGCGGTTAAAGTAATCCTGTAAAGCTTGTTGTTGTTGGCGAGAGATCGCCAATAAAGGCGAACCCTGTTCCGTCCAGATATCACGGTAAAGTTTAGCGACTTTAGGTGATCTTTTCGGTAGGATCATATAATTTAAGATAAATTGCCATTTGAATTTAGGTAAATCGATCACGCGAGGATCGCTTAAAAATTGCTTAAGGTAACGTTTTACCGCAGGAGTTGTCGGTTCGTCAGGCGTACCGAGATTGGCAAGTAATACGCCGATTTTATTTGTATTCATAAATAAGACTCATTAAATATGGATCGAAATAAATGAATTTTGCGTTAATTTAGGTCTGAAAACAAATAGAATTTTTGTGTTGATTACAGAGATAGGCAATAATCTATATTAAGCGGTCTTTTTTCGGAAAAACTTTGCAAATAATCGAAGGGTATTTTGCTTTCGTCCTTGATTTTCGTTTCGTTTATCGGTAAAATCGCAACTCTTTTTTATAGTCCTCGTTTGGCAAAGATTTAATTCCAGCCAACATATTTTAAATATTTAGGTAGATAACAATGAAACGTACATTTCAACCTTCTGTATTAAAACGTGCTCGTACTCACGGTTTCCGTGCTCGTATGGCTACGAAAAACGGTCGTCAAGTTTTAGCGCGTCGTCGTGCTAAAGGTCGTAAATCTTTATCTGCATAATTTGCAGTTAAAGTAACAGCCTTATCACTTTAGTGAAAAAGCTAACTTTCTCTCGGGAGCTACGTTTGTTAGCTCCCACTCAATTTAAAGCTGTGTTCGAACAACCGCTTCGAGCCAGTACTCCTGAACTTACTATTCTAGCCCGTCATAATAATCTTGATATTCCTCGTCTCGGTTTAACCGTTGCTAAAAAGCATTTGAAACGCGCTCACGATCGTAATCGTATTAAACGTATTGTACGTGAAAGTTTTCGTTTAAAGCAGCATGAATTACCGAGTGCGGATTTTGTTTTCGTAGCAAAAGGCGGTATCGGTAAGCTCGACAATGCCACTCTTTTTGCGATGCTGGAGAAGCTATGGGCTCGTCACATCCGTCTGGCGAAAAAGCCGCAGGCGTAACGGTAAAGCCTTCGATAGGGGCTCGTTTGCTGTTATTGCCGATCTATTTTTATCGCTATTGTATTAGTCCGTTAATTGGGCCTCGTTGTCGTTTTTATCCGACGTGTTCGACTTATGCGGTTGAAGCGATTAAAACGCACGGAGCGATAAAAGGCGGCTGGCTGGCGGCTAAACGCATTGCTCGTTGCCATCCTTGGAATGAAGGCGGCGAAGATCCCGTCCCGCCTTGTTGCCGCCATAAAGAAAACAATAAAGAGAAGTAAGAGGCAAACAAAAGGCGACCAAGCGGTCGCCTTTTTTGATCTTTTTGCAATTATGCGTAGTACATTTCAAATTCTACCGGGTGCGGTGTCATATTTAAACGTTCTACTTCTTTACGACGAATGTTGATATAAGCTTCAACAAATTCTTTGGTAAATACGCCGCCTTGGGTTAAGAACTCATAGTCCGCCGCAAGTGAATCCAACGCTTCCTCTAATGAAGTCGCTACTGCCGGAATTTCTTTAAGCTCTTCCGGCGGTAAGTCATAGAGGTTTTTATCCATTGCATCGCCCGGGTGAATTTTATTAATTACACCGTCTAAGCCCGCCATTAATAATGCGGCGAAGCAGAGGTACGGGTTTGCTAACGGATCCGGGAAGCGCGCTTCAACACGGGTTGCTTTCGGGCTGGTCACCGCCGGGATACGGATTGATGCCGAACGGTTACTTGCCGAATAAGCTAATAACACCGGCGCTTCAAAGCCCGGTACTAAACGTTTATACGAGTTTGTACTTGGGTTGGTAAACGCATTTAATGCTTTAGCGTGTTTAATGATACCGCCGATATAATAAAGCGCGGTTTCGGATAATCCTGCATATTTGTCGCCCATAAATACGTTTTTGCCGTCTTTGCTTAATGACATATTACAGTGCATTCCCGAACCGTTGTCGCCTGCAAACGGTTTCGGCATAAAGCAAGCGGTTTTACCGTGTTCTAACGCAACGTTTTGCACCACATATTTATAGATCTGCGTTTCGTCCGCTTTAAGCGTTAAGCTGTTAAATTTCGTCGCAATTTCATTTTGACCTGCCGTCGCCACTTCGTGGTGGTGCGCTTCAACCACTAAGCCCATTTCTTCTAAAATTAGGCACATTTCCGAACGAATATCGTGTGCCGAATCAATCGGAGCAACCGCACAGTAACCGCCTTTTTTAAGCGGGCGATAGCCTGTATTGCCGTCTTCATATTTACGATTCGTGTTCCAAGCCGCTTCAATATCATCAATTTTATACGATACGTTGTTCATACCAATGTTGTAACGCACATCGTCAAATAAGAAGAATTCAGGCTCGGGACCAAACATTACGCTATCGGCGATACCGGTTGATTTCAGGTAGTTTTCCGCACGGATTGCGATTGAACGCGGGTCGCGGTCGTAAGATTGCATTGTGTTTGGATCGTAGATGCTACAGCGGAGAGTAAGAGTAGGGATTCGAGCGAAAGGATCAACAACAGCGGTTTCGGCGATTGGCATTAAAAGCATATCGGCTTTATTGATTGCTTTCCAACCTTCAACAGACGAACCGTCGAACATTTTACCTTCTTCAAATAAGTCTTCTAAATCGTCGCCGATTAAACTTACCGGGAGTGAAACACCGTGTTCTTTACCTTTGATATCGGTAAATTTTAACATTACGAATTTGATATCGTTATCTTTGATTAAATCAAATACTCTTTTTACAGACATTGTGGGACTTCCTTCAAGCGGGTTGATTTTCACAGGAATTTGCGAAAGAAGAAAGATACAAGAATTTGAGGAAATTTTAAATAGACAAATGTAATAATTTGCAAAAATTTTCGATTCGAAAGAAAGTTGTTTTAAAAAGATTGGTAATCGAAAGTTAAACGTTTGCGTCGAAACAAATTAACTTATGACAATAAATCGGCGAAATAAATCAAATAATAAGGAAAATTATTCTTATGAACTATCCTAATACGTATCAGTCTATATTTAGGTGTTTTCGGACACACTTTAAAAATTTATTCATTACGTTTTAAAATGCGCTAGGTTTTTACCTAGCCATTTTCATTAATCACGTTAGAATCAGTAACCTTTCGATTTAAAGTCCGGTAAAAATTCGTTGGAATTCAACCGCTTCACTTGCGTTTCGATATGTCCGTCATCAAATAAATTCAGCTCTCGCCAACCTTGCGGAAGCAAGTCTAAGGTAAAGTCATCACAATTCGGTTTGAATTGGATACAGGTCGAAGGGGTAGCGAAAATTCGGTAATTCTGCCAAATATCATCCACTTCTTGATGAATATGTCCGTGTAAAATCGCTCTTACGTTCGGATAATGCCGTAAAACCTCAGCCAATTGCTCGCTGTTATTCAGACAATGTTGATCAAGCCATGCGGAACGGGTCGATAAAATATTATGATGTAGGACGACCAATGAATAACGATCCGGATATTCGGCGAGTTTTTTGTCCAACCATGATAATTGTCCGAATGAAAGATGTCCGCTTGCCGCACCGGCAATCTGACTGTTAAGCAAAATAATTTGCCATTTTTCGCCGGCCAGAATATGTTTTGCCGGAGAAATATGCGGATACTTTGCCAGATATAATCCCATATGCGGTTGCAAGTCATGATTTCCTTCCAACCAGAAAATCGGCTTTGCCAACGGTTTGACCATTTGGGCGAAACGATGATAAGCCTCCGGATTATGATCTTGAATCAGATCACCGGTGGCTAAGACTAAGTCGTACTCAAATTCGCTTTGCCGAATTTGATCCAGTACGGCTTGAAAACTGTCGGTTGTGTTTACCCCGAGTAACGTTTCACTTTCCGAGGTAAAAAGATGCGGATCGGTGATTTGCAATAATCGAACGACCGGTTCTTTTTTTCCAAGCGAATAAAAGCTGCTCATGATTCCTCCTTGTTTATGCGGGCACTTTATATTCCTTTTAGTTGAGCACTTTACTACTTTATTTATAAGTTTATCAGCTACTTAACGTTAAAAATGCGCGTTATGCCTCATTTTTCACAGAAATTTACGTTTTTTTGTCGGATACTTCAAAAAATTTGCCCTCATTAAAGAGGGCAAAAGTATTCGTCGTTATCGGAAAACGCTCATTACACTCGATATTTTTGATAATTAAGTTGTAACCATTGTAAACCGACCACTGCGATAACATTATCGATTTTGCCTTCACACACCCATTGATAGGCTTGTTCTCGGCTGACGACGTGTACCAGAATATCTTCGCCTTCCTCTTCTAAGCCGTGCGTTGCACCGGATTGAACGGTCGAACTGTCGATTAAGCCGAGGAACAAATGTAGGCGTTCCAATTGTCCGCCCGGGCTGTCCCAAATACTTAACGCATGCTCGACCTGATTGACGACTAATCCCGCTTCTTCTTGCGCTTCTCGAATCGCCACTTCGGCAGGATCTTCATTACCTTTATCCACCATACCGGCAACCAGTTCGAGTAACCAAGGAGAAGCATCCGATTTCGGATCATAAGCACCGATACGAACTTGTTCGACTAAAACAACACTATCACGAACGGGATCGTAAGCGATTAATGCCGCCGCCGCCCCTTTAATCAGTAATTCACGCACGATTTCACCGCTCATTTCACCGGAGAATAGCTTATGTCGGAAATACATTTTCTTTAATTCAAAATGCCCTTTATAAACGGTTTCTTCTTTAATCAGATGAAGATCCTGTTGTGAAAATTGACGAAGTTTGGTCATATTATTTCCTTAGCTCTTACGTAAGCGGTCTGAATGAACAAGATAGAGAGCGATGATCATCACTAAAATGGATAATGCGAACAATAATGTGTGCATTGCATTGGAGTGATCGACAATGATTAGCCGTACCATAGCGGTAATCCCGATATACAGGAAGTAACGCAACGGAAAGTGGTAATTATATTTGAAATACTGCACGATAAGTGCCAAAAATTCAAAATAGAGGAAAAAAATCACAATTTTCTCGACGATTTGGAATTTTTCACTATGACTTACCAATAATTCGTATAGAGAATAGGCTTCGGAAAATAACGAATAAGATAGTAATAATCCCGCCACTAATAGCGAGATATTGAGCGTCCATTGAAAAAATTCGGAAACGAATTTTCCAAAGCGGGAATGTTTTTCTTCTAATGTAAGTTTAGGCATTGAAATTCCTCGGATTAACTTGATAAACAAGCGGTTGAAAATTTGAAATTTTTTGCAATGTTCCGGCTTTCCATTCGCTGAGAACGGCAAGCGACTTGGATGACTCTTGATAAAAATAACATAAGTAAAACGGCAGTTGATGGTAAAAATGTAATGTACCTGTCGGACAATATGCCGAACGGATTAATCGCTGTTTGGGAAAATGTTGCACTTCGGATAATTTCACAATCCCCACACCTTGCGATTTCAATACCGCTTCATGTAAACACCAACTTAAATAAAAGCGATCGGCTAATTCGGTAAACGGCGTATGATTTTGCTCAAGTAAGCCGCTAATCTCTTCCGGATTGGCGTAATGACATAATAGATCGGCATAGCGTCTGGCTTTTTGTGGATGTTCAATATCAATACCGACTTGTAATTTGTGTCTATGGTAACAAAAAATCACCGCCACCCATTCGCCGGAATGGCTGATATTAAAATCAATTTGCTCGTGTTGTACGAAAGGTCTGTCGCTTTCCGTGCGTTGAATATTGTCTAATAAATTCATCGGCAATTGATATTTTTCAAACAGTTGCGCCAATAAAAAACGAGCCGTTCTGCGGCTTTTCCAACGTTGTAATTGGCGTTCGGAAAGATCCTTTGGCGGTAAGAAAGGAAGCGGTATCGGTTCGTCATAATGAGCAAACACCACTTCGATAATCGGGAATGAGTTAGGCATAAATCGTGTGTTACAAGCGGTTAAATTTAATCGGAATTTTGTAAAAAATCGGCATTATTTTACCGCTTTATCGCAAGGGTTAAAACACCCGCCGCCACCAGCGCAATTCCAATCCAATCTTGACCGCTTGGTCTTTCGCCTAAAAAAATGACCGCAAACAGTGTAACCAGCACGATACTGAATTTATCAATCGGTGCGACTTGTGAAGCGTTACCCATTTGTAACGCTTTAAAATAAGCTAACCATGAAACGCCGGTCGCAATTCCCGAAAGAATTAAAAACGTCCAGTTTTTGCCGGTAAGCGAGCCGAGCGGTTGCCATTTGTTACTGTAAGTGAGGAAGGCGATGAGTGCGATAATAATGACGATAGTACGGATAAAGGTCGCAAAATCCGAATCGATACCTTGTAAACCGACTTTGGCAAAGATTGCGGTAAAGGCGGCAAATAAGGCGGAAATCAATGCCCAATAGAGCCATTCATTTGACATAATTACTCCGAAATGGTTATAAAAGAGACAAACAGACCGGATATAGGTCTAAAAACTGCTAAATTATAGCGGATTTTGCTTTTGTATTCGGTTAAAAAAATGTTAAGGTCGATATTAAGTTTATTGGCTATACGATCGAAGGTTTTCGGTCGTACTATAGAGGAGATTTTTTGCATGTTAAAACAAATTCAGAAATTTCTGAAATTAGAAGCGGCGAGTGGTATCTTGCTATTGGTATCGGCACTACTTGCGATGATTTTTGCCAATACTGATTTGAATCAGTTATATTTTAGTTTTCTACAAACGGAAGTAGCGATTAAATTCGGTGCTTTTAGTATTGATAAGCCGTTATTAATGTGGGTAAACGACGGCTTTATGGCGGTCTTTTTTATCTTAGTCGGTATGGAAGTAAAAAGAGAGCTGTTTGAGGGCTCGCTTTCAAGCTATCAAAAAGCGATCTTCCCTGCCGTTGCCGCGCTAGGGGGGATGGTTGTCCCTGCTTTGGTTTATTGGTTTATTAACCAAAATCATCCGGAATATCAATCAGGTTGGGCGATTCCGATGGCAACCGACATTGCCTTTGCATTAGGAATTGTCGCCTTACTCAGTAAACAGGTGCCGCCGGCACTCAAAGTATTTTTACTTGCATTGGCGATTATTGACGACTTAGGGGCGATTATCGTGATTGCCTTATTCTTCTCGCATGAGATGAGTATGCAAGCTTTAACTATTGCAAGTATCGCGATTGTTATTTTAGTGGCAATGAATCGTTATAAAGTAACCGGATTAATCAACTACGCCATTATCGGTACTATTCTTTGGGCTTCGGTTTTAAAATCCGGAGTACACGCAACCTTAGCGGGTGTGATTATCGGTTTCTGTATTCCGTTGCGCGGTAAAAACGGCGAAGCGCCGTTACATCATTTGGAACATGCGCTTGCCCCGTGGTGTTCGTTTGCGATTTTACCGTTATTCGCTTTCTCGAATGCCGGCGTATCGCTGGAAGGTATGAGCTTGGATAAATTAGCTTCTCCGTTACCATTAGGGGTGGCATTAGGTTTAATTATCGGTAAACCGGTCGGTGTTTTCTTATTTAGCTATGTAGCCGTATTGTTAGGTATAGCGAAATTGCCGGAGGGTATCAATTTAAAACAAATTTTTGCGATTGCGGTACTGTGCGGTATCGGGTTTACTATGTCGATGTTTATTGCCGGACTTGCGTTCGGAGAGGAAGATGCGAGTGAAAGCGTGCTTGCCTTAGCTCGTTTAGGTATTTTAATGGGGACTTTCGTTGCTGCGATAATCGGTTATTTCTTATTGAAAATCACGACGAAGCCAAGCCTAATGAAAGCGGTGTAAGCGGTCTGATTTCAGTCGTTTTTCACAAACTAAATGCCTCAGTGAATCGGTTGGGGCATTTTCATTTCAACTGTTCGGGAACTTTCAGGTGTAACATCATTCTTATAACGTTAAAAAAGTAAAAATAATAAAGGAGATTTTAATGTTAAGAGTATTGCCCATAACTTTGTTTTTATCGGCTTGCGTTTATGTCGTTCCGTCGCCTCATCAAGGGGATTATCCTACTCATCAGCCGAATGTCATTCTTATACCGAATCAACATGATTATCCTCATTCAACGCATCGTAGGCTAATTAGAACAGCATCCGGTCAATGTTTAGACCAAAGCGGTTCGAATTATCATGGCGTGATTGCATATCGTTGTCACGGCAAAGCGAACCAGCGTTTTGAATTCGTCAATTCGCAGATTAAAGTGAATGGGCAGTGTTTGGATGTCGGCGGAGAAAGACAAAATGACGGTGCGAAAGTGATTACTTATCGCTGTCATGGCGGAGAGAATCAGCAATGGTTTAGAGACGGGCAACAAATCCGTAGCAGTATGAGCGGTAAATGTTTGGATATTGGTAAACAAGGTAACAAACTGGCGATTTACCAATGTGACGGCAGCCGAGGACAACAATTTTTCTATTAAGTAAAAAGGTGCAATTCATTGCACCTTTTTTCGTTTTAGATCTGTAGCCAAAAAGTCACCGGCCCGTCATTTTGCAAACTGACTTGCATATCCGCTGCGAATTGTCCGGTTTGAGTATGGATTTTCCGAGCGGCTTGCTGATGAAAATATTCGTATAACGCATTCGCTTCCTGTGGGGCTGCACCACGCGAAAAACTTGGGCGTAAACCTTTATTGGTATCAGCGGCTAAAGTAAATTGCGATACCACTAATAAACTGCCGCCGGCTTGCTGTACGTTTAAGTTCATTTTGCCTTGTTCATCGGAAAACACTCGATAGTTAAGCACTTTTTCCAGTAATTTATCCGCTTTGGCTTGGTGGTCACCCTGTTCTACGCCAAGTAATACCAATAAGCCATGTGAAATTTCACCGACCGTTTGGTTATCAACTTCTACTTTTGCCCATTTTACACGTTGGATTAAGCCGATCATAAATTGAGTTTTCCTTTTTTCATTTCATTATATACATTTAGGGTAGAGGTAATTAGTCCTCCGAACAGTACTACTTGCCAGCTCAAATGAATCCATAACAGCATAATCGGTAATACTGCTAATGCGCCGTAAATCGCTTGATAAGACGGAAAGGTGCTAATGTACCAAACGAAGGCTTGTTTACCTAAGGTAAAAAAGATTGCGGCAACAATCGCACCGAGCATAGCATGTAGAATATTCACTTTAGTATTCGGCACCAGCCAATAAACGGTGGTGAATAATAACCAAATTAACAAAAACGGTGTGTATTGTAATAGCTGCTGGCTAAAGGACAGTAAACCGTTTTCATTAAAAATCGCCATTGAAAAGATATACGAGCTAATCGCAATACTACCACCTGCCAATAAAGGCGCGATAAATAAAATCACGGCATATAACAAAAAAGAGATAAAAATAGACCGCTTACGGTGGTTACGCCACATTTTATTAAGCGTTTCATCAATGCTTTGAATCAGCATTAGAGCGACCACGACCAAACCGATAGTACTGACAATCCCCATTTTTTTTGAGTTTGCTACAAACAGATCAATATATTCTTCCACCATATCGCCGGCATTTGGGGCAAAGTTATCGTAAATCAGCATTTTCAGTTGCTCGGTCGCTTCCTGAAAGATAGGAAAAGCGGTAAAAATAGAAAATACCACCATAACCAACGGTACAATCGCTAATGTTGTGCTGTAAGTTAAATAACCTGCAGAAACCGGAATATTGTGAATTTTCCAGCGTTTGAGTAATAACTTTAGAAAAAGTGGTAGCGTAAAAGACGTCATTTCCTGCATTTTTTACCTATTGTTATATCAGTATAAAACAATTGTTAATCGTATTGTATACATAAGTTATTGTCATAAGTTGTATTTCTTTTATTGACAATATATTTAATTTTACTTAAATTTACATTTAGTTGTGGTGTTTTATTATAATTATAGGAGAATATTTTATGTCATCAACTTCATTAGATACTGTAGAAGTCACTGGATCCTCAGAAAGAGATCACAGAGCCGAATCAGATGATAAAAATAACTATGATAAGTATATAACAAGAAGAGGTTCTAAAAAGAGAAAATATAAGCCTGTATCAAAGGAAAGAATGATATGGCGGAAAAATTTGCAAAATATTGGCTTACTAAATCTGATTCCAAAGCAAAAATTATTAGCTGTATTGCTGGTAGTATAACTGTTACTGTAAAGAAGCTACCTTTAAAAAATACATCGTTAGGACTAATGATACATTATTGGTGTGGAAGAGGTGAACCAATGACATTATCAGAAATCGGAGTAAAGGAGCGAGTTATATCTCTAGTACAAGAACCAAACCAATTAGGTAAAAAAGGTGGTCATAGTGTTTATAAAGATTTCATTACACAGATTCTTAAACAGAATGTAACAAGTTTTAAAAATTCATATACATTTAGATCTGTATGGGATGGAGTTGTTGATATAGAAGTTATCAATGATCCTCTTTGGGCAATAGGAAGTGCAACGTTATCTGGTAAATTTTTTGGTAGAACTATTAATGAAAATGGAAAGTATTATTTAAAAGGAAGGATCGATTATGAGTTTTATGATGAATTTTCAGATCCATACGATATATTAAATTTTACTCAAGAAAAATGGGATCCTAATGGTAATCCTTTTGATATTATTGATAAATGGTCAATAGAAATTAAAGAATCAATTACAAAGGAAGAGGCATTTCTCTATAGAGCACTTGTAAGACGTAGTAAGCCTAAGCCAACTAAAAGCTCGAACAACCATGAATGATTACTATATTGGGAAAGATATAATATGCCATCTGCCATTGTTGAAATCCTAAAAGAAATAAGTTGGTTTATTTCACATTCTTTTTTAAGTCAAAATCCGATTATTTTTATTCTTTCTTGGGGAATGTCTAGTTATGCAATGAGTTATTGTGCAGATAAGTATTATCACTTATGGTCGGTAAAAATAGTACTAGGTATTTTTATCAGTTTTATCTTGTTTCTGACTTGCTATGTAATGTTTTTTACCATTGGTATTTCTATAACGGATAGATTCAGAATTAGTTTGTTATTCCCCCTCTTTAAGATATTTGGGGGAACTATGATCGGTGGCTTAAGCTATTTCTATTTCAATAGAAAGGTAAATCGATGATTAAAAGTAAGGGCATTGAAATGATTTCAATGCCCTTTTTATATTTATTTTCTGGCCAAATAATCTCCTTCGCAGACCCATTTGTAAGTAGTAAGGGCCTCTAAGCCCATTGGACCGCGTGCGTGCAGTTTTTGGGTACTGACCGCCACTTCCGCTCCTAAACCGAATTCACCGCCGTCAGTAAAACGAGTGCTAGCGTTGATATAGACTGCCGCCGCATCGACTTGTGCGACAAATTGGCGTGCCAGTTGATAATCGGAAGTCAGAATTGCTTCCGAATGTTGCGAGCCGTATTCACGAATATGTGCCACTGCTTGAGCTAAGTTATCAACCACCACCACATTTAAATCTAATGAAAGCCATTCTTGACGCATTCTCGCTTCATCAAGCGGTTCGATTCCCTCGGTTTTTTGCAAATCATCGGTATGCAATGTGACGCCTAATGCTTTCATACGATTTGCAAGTTTCGGTAAAAATTCGACCGCTATGGCTTGCTCAACTAATAAGGTTTCAAGCGTGTTACAAGTACTTGGGCGTTGCGTTTTGGCATTCGCAATCAGCTCTAACGCTTTTTGTTGGTCGGCACTTTTTTCGACAAACATATGGCAAACACCGATACCGCCGACAATTACCGGAATGGTCGAGTTCTCTTTGCAGAATTGATGCAAACCGGCACCGCCACGAGGGATCACCATATCAATGTAACGATCGAGTTTTAATAATTCGAGTAATAAAGCACGATCCGGATCGGTGACCGCCTGAACCGCCAGTTTCGGTAAACCGGCGGTTTCTAATGCCTGTTGTACGACTTCCACTAACACCGCATTGGTAAATTTAGTTTCTTTGCCACCACGCAAAATCACTGCATTGCCGGTTTTCAAGCATAGCGAAGCAACATCAATCGTTACATTCGGACGTGCTTCATAAATAGTGAGAATTACACCGAGCGGCACACGCTGACGTTCAATTTTCAGCCCTGAATTTAATACGCCGCCGTCAATCACCTGCCCGACCGGATCTGCAAGCTTCGCCACGTTACGCACATCATTAGCAATGCCTTGCAAACGGCTTTCGTTTAATAACAAACGGTCGATGATAGCGGTCGAAATTCCCTGATTTTTTGCAAATTCAATATCTTTGGCATTAGCGGCAAGGATTTCAGCCGAGCGTTGTTCCAATTGTTCGGCAATGGTAAGAAGTGCGTGATTTTTTTGAACGTTTCCGAATTGAGCCAGTTCGATGCTGGCGATTTTAGCTTGTTGAGCGAGGGTAAGCATTTGCATAGCGATATATCTCTTAATTATTAAATTAAGCACAGTCTATCATAGCTGTTTATATGGGTTAAAGCGGAAATTTTTTACAAATAAAAAAGAAAATAATTCTCATTTATATAGAATAATAAATCGATTTATGTTTATAATTGTAATGAATGACTAATAATGAAAATAAAAGTCAGCTTATTAAATGATAAACGTTTAAAGGAATCCGATGAAACACTATCAAAGAATCTCAATGACGGCATTGTTTGCGGTATTTGGTGTCGTTATACAAGCGAATGCGGAAGATATAACAACCGAGTTAGGAGAAGTTACGGTTACCGCTGAACAGGAACAATCGAAAAAAATCGGTGAAATTAAGAAAAATCGCCGAGCTATTCAAGAAGAACTAATCGCCGATACCAAAGATTTAGTGCGCTATACCACTGACGTAGGGATTGCCGATAGCGGTCGCCATTTGAAAGGTTTTGCGATGCGCGGGGTGGAGGGTAATCGCGTAGGAATCAGTATTGACGGGGTAAACTTGCCGGATTCGGAAGAAAATTCGCTTTACGCACGTTACGGTAACTTTAATACCTCACGTTTGACCATTGATCCTGAATTAGTGACAGGGATTGATATTGTGCGCGGCTCGGATTCATTTACCACCGGTAGCGGCTCGCTTGGCGGCGGAGTGAATTATCGTACTTTAGATGCTGCAGATATTGTGTTGCCCGGCAACAAAATCGGTGTGTTATTAAAAAATAGCTATGCTAGCAAAAATAGTGAATGGGTACACACTGCCGGCGCTGCCTATAAAGATGAGAAGTTGGATGCGGTCTATTTATATTCCACCCGTTACGGTCATGAACAAAAAAGTCTGGGTAACGGCAGAGTGGCTTGGAACAATACCAGTGGCGCACCGGATCCGTCATTTCATCGTAATCACAGTAACTTGGTGAAATTAGGTTACTTATTTAACGAAAAACATCGGATAAGTGCCTCTTATAGCAATCAACTTACAAAAGCATTTACCGATGAACGTTCTTATAACTTTTACGATTCCTCTTGGCGTGATACCGATGATGAAGGTGAACGTCATAATGTAAATGTTGCTTATGAGTATTTTCCGACCAGCGGTTATCTGTCTTATTTAAAAACCGAATATGATTATCAAAAAACCGATGTGCGTGCGATTAACTATAAAGGGAGTAGCGATTTCGAAAAATTGCATATTAAGCAGTTGTTAGATGAAATTTACGACCGTAATATGAATAATGAATTTCATCGTATCGGTTTACGTTTAGATTCTATTCCGTTTGAATCGGAGTACGGTACGCATCAAGTGACTTTACGTACTGCGATATCGCAACGTGATTTTAAAAATGAAAACACGGATACTTATTTATTTTCGACTTCAACGGCAAGCTCTACATATGCGATTCAACACCCGATTCGCACTCGTGCATTTTATATTGCCGCACAAGATCAAATTCAGTGGAACGAAATGTTCTCCGGTACGGCAGGACTTCGTTATGACCAAGAACAACTTGCCCCGCAAGAGTTGAATGCAAAATGTTATAACTGCGATACCCGTGGTAAAGCAACGACATTTAAAAATTTAACCGGCTCGTTGGGCTTGAATGCGCAAGTGACACCGGTATGGAATCTAGGTTATTACGTTTCGACCGGCTATCGCGTACCGTCCGCTTCGGAGATGTTCTTCTCGTATAAACACCCTTCGGGTAACTGGTTGGCAAACCCGTATTTAAAAGCGGAACGCAGTGTAAATAACTCGATCAGCATTCGAGGCGAAAACCGACTCGGGCGTTTAAATTTAAGTCTATACCATATTCGCTATAAGGATTTCTTGTTTGAACAAGAAACTAACGGTTTAACTCAAATGGAATGTGATGCGCATTGCCAATATTATGGGTATAACTCAATTAATCCGACTATTTTCAACCAAGCGATTAATGTGGATAAAGCACGAATTTCCGGCTTGGAAGTGACGAGCAAGGTAAATTTAGACCAAGTTACCGCATATATTCCGAACGGTTTTAAATTCTTAGGCAGCGTGGGTTATTCGAAAAGTAAATTATACGGCACGGAAGCAAGCTTACTGTCGGTACAGCCGGTAAAAGTGATTTTAGGCTTAAGTTATGAAGATCCGAATGATATTTGGGGTATCCATTCTCGCTGGACTTATTTAGGCGCAAAACACGCTAAAGATGCAACGATTGTGACTTATGACGATTCTCGTACCAAACGAATAACCAAACCTTTCCCGTATTTAAACGGTTCGGCAACCTTATTTGATGTGTACGGTTTCTGGAAAGTGCATAAAAACGTAACTTTACGTGCAGGCTTATACAATATTTTCAATCGTAAATATCATACATGGGACGCATTACGTGGCATCAACCGCTTAGGCACAACTAATACAGTTGATAAAGAATTACGCGGGTTAGAACGCTTTGTTGCTCCGGGACGTAACTATTCGGCTTCGGTAGAAATTCGTTTCTAAGTTGATATAAACGTTTTAATAAACCACAGAAAACACGGATTACACAGGCTTGCTGTAATCCGTGTTTTTTATGGGCAAAGGAAATGGTGTAAGAAGAGATGTTATTGATCCCTAGGCAATTAAATGAACCTTAGAACATATAAAGCTTTTCAGTGTGTTCTGTGTCTTCTGCTATTATAAAGATTAAAAAAAGCGGTTAAATTTACAAAAACTTTTGCAAACCTAACCGCTTTGAGAGGACAAACCTAATTAAAACTCGATTACCTTAGTACCGTCAGGTAATTTATTTGAAGCCCCGAAAGCTCCGTTTTTCCCTTCTTTCGTATGATTAAATACGCCGCCTACATCACGAGCAAGCGAGCCGTAGAACGCACCTTTGGTTTCTATACCGTCTTTACTTATACCGCTAAAGGTATTGCCGTGAATATTTCCGCCAAAACTTAATTGAGTTGAATCACCCGTTAAATTCACTTTAACTTTTTTATTAGTAAAGTCGGCAATCACTTCGGAGTTCAACTGCTTATAATCGCTACCGCTACCATAAACGGCAAAACCGGTATATTTGAAACTACCTTGATGTGGAATAGGGAAATATTGTTCTCCCTGTACTGTCACATTACCCGTTTCCGGCGTTAAGAATCCTTGCACAAAAGGATGGCTTACTCCGTCAATAATGGCAACGCCGTAGCGTATTGCACTAAAGTCGGTTTTTGCCTGCGGTTTACCTTTTTCACCATAAACATCCGGCATACTGCCTACAAATCCGGTTAATTTTTTAGCCTGTCCATCACGGATATCCGCCGAAGTTAATACTTTTAATTTTCCTACGGCAGCGTTACTCAAAGTATCTTTAAGACTGAATAATGCAATTTTTACACCATCAATTTCTAAGCCTTCCAAATCATCATTTTTCTGAGGATTAGCCGCTTTAAATGCTCCGTCTTGATTTGCCGTTAAAATAACACCGGATAAAGAAGTACTGTCTTTATTACTGAATGCCGAATTTACCGCAGTGAAGAATTTACTTGATGTCGTACCATTATTATTTTTACCTTGCGGAGAACCGTTATTTTGTTTTTGAGTATTAGGCGAACCTTGATCTACTTTAGGTATAACAACGGATCCGCCTCCACCGCCGCTTGAATAGCAGGCGGTTAATGCGAATGAGCTTATTATGGCTAATGTGGTTAGGGAGAGTTTTTTCATAAATGAATTCCTATATTTTATTTTATTTCAGTAATAGGAGCTGCATTTGTGCAAGCGCCACTATACCCACATTGTTTAGCTGAACCGCCAAAAACGCCATCATTTCCGTTGTTGGTATTATAGAATATTCCACCTATATCATTAGCTCTTGAACCATAGAATCCACCTTTTGTGACAATTCCGTTGTGAGAGCCAGAGAATGTATTTCCTTTAATATCTCCGCCAAAAGTGAGTGTTTGCATAGAATCTTTTGATAATTCAACTTTCACTTTACGATTGGAAAAATCAGCGTAGGCTTTTGTTGTTAGCTCATCATAAGCTCCCCCTTTACCATAAAAGGCTTTACCATTATATTCATAGACTCCCGATACTGGCATTTCTCGTAAGGCTTGACGCTCATTACTGTTACTATTACGACTCAACCAATAATAATTGAATGGTGAATTTACTTTCTCAGATTCTTTTAATGTAATTGGGGTTAGATATCCTTGTACAAATAAACGGGTAACTCCATTCTTATCTGTATAATATCCATAACGCATTTGTTCAAAATCACTTTTCGAACCGGCTTTAGGTAAACTTCCAACTTTTCCATGTCCGTTTTCTGTATTGATTTCAAAAATTTTATTAAATACTTTTTTATCATCATCTAGAATATCATCTGATTCCGAACGATGTTTTTTCATATCATCAATACTAATAAGAGTAATTTCTTTCCCGTCAATTATTAATGTATTTATTCCTTTAGGATGATTCTCAATATTATGTCCTGAAAAACTATTTTTGGCACTTGTCGAGAATCCTCCACTTAATAAAGCAGTGTCATCTGCTATACCATTATCCTTAAATGTTTTTCCAAGTTCTTCTTTAGCTTCTGTAATTGTTAAATTTTTAGTTCCTTCATTTTTAGATTCAGGCTTGGAAGGGTTTTCCTGTTTATGATCCATTTTAGGCGTTTTCTCTTCCTTAGGATCTACCTTAGGCATATCTTCTTTCTTAGGCTCTGTTTTAGGCGCTTCTTGGTTTTTCTCTTTTAATTGTTGTTCCAGCTCTTTTTGTTTTTTCTCTAAATCAGCAAGTTTTTTAGCCGTTTCCGATTCTTTATCTTTTTTCGCTTTTTCTTCCGCCTTTTTATTGGCTTCATCGACCTTATTTTTTACCAAATCTTCATAACGGGTGGCGCCTTTATTGTCCGACGAGCAAGCGGTAATTGCTAATGAGCAAGCGATAGCAATAAAACTTAAACGTAAATGTTTATTCATAGTGTATATCCTTTTAGTAATGTAATTGAGCGACTGTAGCGTTTTCCTTATCGACTATGTCTAATCGTCTTGCCGAAATAGTAGTGAACGGAAATAAGCCTAAAATAACAAAGTATTTGTGAATTTACATAAAAATGAGAGTGATTTATATTTGTAATTCTATCAGTGCTAAAATAAGATTTCAATACAAATAAAAATGATTCTTAAAAAGATTTATTTACGTATTAAGCGACGTGAAAACGCCTTTTTCTATAAAAACGCGGATATTTTCGCTAGAATGGGTGTTATATTTTTATTGTTATTCGAGAAATAGTATGAATAAGCCGTTAATCCATATTCTCCCGTCGCAACTTGCCAACCAAATCGCCGCAGGCGAGGTGGTGGAACGCCCCGCATCCGTTGTGAAGGAGTTGGTTGAAAACAGTTTGGATGCCAGTGCAAATCAGATTCAAATTGATATTGAGAAAGGCGGTGCGCAGCTTATTCGTATCCGAGATAACGGTTGTGGTATCGGTAAGCAGGATTTAGCGTTGGCGTTAGCTCGTCACGCGACTAGCAAAATTTCCAGCCTCGAAGATTTGGAGATGATTTTAAGTTTGGGCTTTCGTGGCGAAGCATTGGCAAGTATCAGCTCGGTTTCTCGCTTAACGCTGACTTCTCGACCGGAAGGACAGGCTGAAGCGTGGCAAGCCTATGCGCAAGGGCGTGAAATGGAGGTTGAAATTCAACCGGCTTCACATCCGGTCGGTACGACAATTGAAGTGGCGAATCTATTTTTTAATACACCGGCACGCCGTAAGTTTTTGCGTACCGATAAAACCGAATTTACGCATATTGATGAAGTCGTGCGCCGTATTGCATTGGCGAAACCGAATATCGGTTTTACTCTGACCCATAACGGCAAAACGGTACGTCAATATCGTAAAGTGCAAGATAATTCGGTCGAGCAACAGCAACGCCGAGTAGCGGTAATTTGCGGTGATGATTTTATTCAAAATGCAATTCATATCGACTGGCAGCACGGCGATTTACACCTGCACGGTTGGATTGGCCTACCGAATATTTCCAGACCGCAAAATGATTTATGTTACAGCTACGTAAACGGGCGAATGATGCGAGATAAAACGATTAATCACGCCATTCGTCAAGCTTATGAAGCCACTGATATGCCAGAGGGTAATTATCCGGCGTTTGTGGTTTTTCTCGATATCGACCCGAGTCAAGTGGATGTCAATGTACATCCGGCAAAACACGAAGTGCGTTTTCATCAAGGGCGATTAGTGCATGATTTTATTTTGCAGGGCGTGCAAACCGCATTACAAGGACAAGCGGAAATTGATTTAACCCATCAAGTGAATGAACCGCTGCCGAGTTATCAACGAGATACCAACCGTATGGCGGCAGGCGGTAATAGCTTTTTAGCATCGCAACAAGCGGTTGAATTTACAGAAAATTTTGCAAAACCGACCGCTTCGCATATGCCGAGTTATTCGCCTCGTACAAGCGGTGTCTCGAAATCGGCACAAAAATGGTATGGCGAATTAGTCAGCCAGCCGCAAAATCAATCGGATAACATACAAGATTTAATTGAACCGAAAGCTAATTTCGCACCGGTGATTTTTGCTCAAGAGATAGATGAGGCGGAACCTAAACCGACCCAAGTAGTGTCGGCGGCAATAGGGCATTGGCAATCGTTAGCTATCGTGCAAAATCAGGCGTTATTATTAAAAGCGGAACAACAATTTTACTTGCTTTCATTAGAAAAATTAGCACGTTTGCGTTTTATAGCACAACTAGAAAAAGGCGAAAGCCAAGCGTTATTGATTCCGCTGAATTTAAGTTTAGACGAGCAACAAACGCAACGCTGGCAAACGTTAAAAACGCCATTAGCGGAACTAGGCTTTGCAATCAGTGAGAAGACATGGCAAGGGCAAATTCGGCTTTCGGTTACCCAAGTGCCGAGATTGTTAAGAGAGCAAAATTTACAACAAATCTTGTTAAGTTTATTCGCTTCGCAAGCGGTCGATTTAACCGAATTTTTTGCAAAATTTGCGCCGATTCCGACCGCTTACAGTTTAGCGGAAGCGGTAAATTGGTTGGCGGAAACGGAACAAACGGCTAAATCGGAGCTGGAAAAGTTAAAAGTAGCGGTCGATTTTTCCGCATTTTTAGCGAGATGTTAAAGTGTTTTTATGTAATAAAACCATAATTTAATTATGGTTAAGTAATTGATTTTGTTAAATTTTTGTGAACTATGTCATAAAATTGATAAATTGTTGTTGCACAAAAAAAGTACGTGGGCATACTAAAGGCAGTTCTAATGTTTAAATTTTAAACATTGTCCAAAAGCGTTTACCGTTGTTTTACTTCATAGGAGAAATCATGATGAAAATGCGTGCTGCTGTGGTTGCCCCACAATGTGATGGAACAGTTGAAATTGTTGAACGTGACATTCCGGAAATCAAAAATGGCGAAGCCCTTGTTGAAGTTGAATATTGCGGCGTATGTCATACCGATTTACACGTCGCTGCCGGCGATTACGGTAAAAAACCGGGTCGTATCTTAGGCCACGAAGGGATCGGTATAGTTAAATCGATCGCACCGGATGTGACTAATTTAAAAGTCGGTGATCGTGTCAGTATTGCATGGATGTTCGAGAGCTGCGGCTCGTGCGAATATTGCACTACCGGACGCGAAACGCTTTGCCGTAGCGTGAAAAATGCCGGCTATACGGTGGACGGCGGTATGGCGACGCACTGTGTCGTAACGGCAGATTATGCGGTAAAAGTACCGGAAGGCTTAGATCCGGCACAAGCAAGTAGTATCACTTGCGCCGGCGTAACCACTTATAAAGGGATTAAAGTCTCGGGCGTACGTGCTGGACAATGGATTGCGATTT
Source organism: Actinobacillus lignieresii (assembly GCF_900444945.1). Lineage (NCBI taxonomy): Bacteria > Pseudomonadati > Pseudomonadota > Gammaproteobacteria > Pasteurellales > Pasteurellaceae > Actinobacillus > Actinobacillus lignieresii. The sequence continues at coordinate 2,146,801 of NZ_UFRM01000001.1, forward strand.
ACGGTGCCGGCGGTTTAGGTAACTTGGCGGTGCAATATGCGAAGAAAGTATTCGGCGCACGTGTGATTGCGATCGATATTAATGACGATAAACTGGCGTTTGCCAAAGAAGTCGGTGCGGATTTAACCATTAATCCGTTAAAAGAAGACAGCGTACAAGTGATTCAAGAAAAAGTAGGCGGTGCGCATGCGGCGGTTGTGACGGCGGTATCCAAAGTGGCGTTTAACGCTGCGGTGAACTGCGTTCGAGCAGGCGGTCGCGTGGTGGCTATCGGTCTGCCGCCGGAAACCATGGATCTTTCTATCCCTCGTATCGTATTGGACGGTATTGAAATTGTAGGCTCGTTGGTCGGTACTCGTCAAGATCTTGCCGAGGCGTTCCAATTCGGTGCGGAAGGTTTAGTGGTACCGTTAGTGCAATTACGTCGCTTGGACGAAGCGAATGACATTTTCCAAGAAATGCGTGACGGTAAAATTCAAGGTCGAATGGTTATCGATATGAAAAAAGGCTGCGGTTGCGGCTGTAGCCACTAAGCCTTAATCGGCAAGCGGTCGTAAGTCGGAAGATTTACGACCGTTTTTGTTTTTATGTTTAATTATACCGATTTGGGCTTTTGGCAAATTTCCGTTAAAATTCGACCGCTTATAACTCAACAGAAAATAAAATGAATAAAAAACCTTTAGCGATTTTTTTAATGGGCCCAACGGCTTCGGGTAAAACCGATTTGGCGATTGCTTTGCGCCAAACGCTTCCGGTGGAAGTAATTAGCGTGGATTCCGCACTGATTTATAAAGGGATGGATATCGGTACGGCAAAACCGAGTAAAGCGGAATTGGAGCTTGCCCCTCACCGTTTGATTGATATTTTGGATCCGAGCGAAAGTTATTCGGCGATGAATTTCCGAGAAGACGCTTTGCGTGAAATGGCGGAAATTACGGCAAGCGGACGAATCCCGTTATTGGTCGGCGGGACAATGCTTTATTATAAAGCTTTACTGGAAGGGCTTTCTCCTTTACCTTCGGCGGATCCGGCGATTCGTGCCGAAATAGAAGCGAAAGCCGAGCAAATCGGTTGGAGCGGTTTGCATCGCGAATTATTGGCGATTGACCCTATTGCCGGAAATCGCATTAATCCGAATGACAGCCAACGAATTAATCGTGCTTTGGAAGTGTTCTATATTACCGGTAAAACAATGACGGAGCTGACCGCTCAACAGGGCGATAGCTTGCCTTATAACGTCCTTCAATTTGCGATTGCGCCGCAAGACAGAGCGGTATTACATCAACGTATCGAACAACGTTTTTATAAAATGATGGAACTCGGCTTTCAACAAGAAGTCGAAAAATTACGTGCCAGAGGCGATTTACACAAAGATCTTCCGTCGATTCGTTGCGTCGGTTATCGTCAAATGTGGGAATATCTTGACGGTGATGTTTCACTGGATGAAGCGATTTACAAAGGAATCTGTGCGACTCGCCAGCTTGCCAAGCGTCAAATTACTTGGCTGCGAGGTTGGAACGGTGAAATAACGTGGCTGGACAGCTTAGATCCGACCAGTTCTAAGCTAAAAATGATCGAAAAGATCGCACAAAATTCAATTAAATTATGATAATATCATCTTTGCCTTTGGCACTAAGACGATATTTACCACAACAATAAAAAAGGAAAAGAAAATGGCAAAAGGTCAATCTTTACAAGATCCATATTTGAATGCACTTCGTCGTGAGCGTATTCCTGTTTCAATTTATTTAGTTAACGGCATTAAATTACAAGGTCAAATCGAGTCTTTCGACCAATTCGTAATTTTATTAAAAAATACGGTAAGCCAAATGGTTTACAAGCACGCTATTTCAACCGTAGTTCCGGCACGTTCCGTATCTCATAACAACGGCGGTGCGGCACATACGCAACAATCTCCTGCGGTTGAAGCGGTTGCAGATAAAGCGGAATAATTAAGCTATTACTACACAAGCTTTTTTAACTGATCAGATACCAAATACAGATGAAAACGCTGTATTTGGTTTTGCTTTATCTGAGAAACAGACAAAAGACTTTTCTCATACGCAAGATAAAGCAGTCTTAGTCCATCTCTTTCTTTCTCAAACTAAAGATATTGAGAATCTTATGGAATTTCAAACGCTTGCTGAATCAGCAGGTGTTGAAATTCTTGCCACACTCACCACCTCTCGCTCCGCACCGCATATCAAATATTTTGTCGGACAAGGCAAAGCCGATGAAATTGCTCAAGTCGTGAAAGATTTAGGTGCAACGGTAGTGTTGGTTAATCATGAATTAAGCCCTTCTCAAACTCGTAATCTGCAAGCATTATGCGAATGTCGGGTGGTGGACAGAACCGGTCTGATTTTAGATATTTTTGCCCAACGTGCCAGATCGCACGAAGGGAAATTACAGGTCGAGTTAGCTCAGCTTAAACATTTGGCAACACGTTTGGTACGCCGTTTGGGCAATCAGGATCAGCAAAAGGGTGGCGCAGTCGGTTTACGCGGGCCGGGTGAAACTCAGCTGGAAACCGACCGCCGTTTGATTAAAGTACGAATTCAACAACTGCAAAATCGCTTGGAGAAAGTGAATAAGCAGCGCAGTCAAAATCGGAAAACTCGCCAAAAAGCGGATATTCCGACCGTGTCGTTGGTGGGTTATACCAATGCGGGCAAATCGACTTTATTCAATGCGATTACTAATGCCGGTGTTTATGCGGCGGATCAGTTATTCGCAACGCTTGATCCGACTTTACGCCGAATGCAGATTCAAGATGTTGGCACGACGATTTTGGCGGATACGGTCGGTTTTATTCGTTTCTTACCGCATGATTTGGTTTCCGCCTTTAAATCGACTTTACAGGAAACCACCGAAGCGAGTTTACTGTTACACGTGATTGATGCGGCGGATGATCGTAAAAATGAAAATATTGACGCGGTCAATCAAGTCTTAGATGAAATCGGTGCGTTAGACATTCCAACGTTATTGGTCTATAACAAAGTTGATAAACTCGAAGGTGTGATGCCGCATATCGAGCGTAATGACAACGGTAAACCGGTAGCGGTTTATCTCTCCGCACAAGCTAATCAAGGTATTGATTTGCTATATGAGGCGATTAGAGAATGTTTACGCAACGAGTTGGTGTGTGAGAAAGTATTATTACCGGCAACCGCGGGGCAAATTTATACGCAATTTCACCTACAACGTTGTATTAAAAATGAAAGCTTTAATCAGTTTGGTGATCGATTGGTTGAAGTGGAAGTCGATTTAGTACAATGGAATAAATGGTTAAAACAATTTCCCGAATTAACCGAATATGTTGAATTTGCAATTTGGGAAGAGGACTAGAATACAAGCGGTAGCATTGCTACCGCTTTTTGTATTTAGTAACGACGAATTTCTGGTGGTCTATAATTTTGAATAAATTGATCGATTTCAGCAAGCTCATCGGAGAATAACACACAATCCAAATCGGTTTGAGTCAGAAAACCGTTATCGACCATTTGTTGATAAAAGGCTTTAAGCGGTTGATAGTAACCTTCGATATCAAAGAAAATACAAGGATTGTTATTTTGTCCGATTCTCGCCCACGATACCACTTCGCTAATTTCTTCCAACGTCCCGGGACCTCCAGGCAGAGCTATATAAGCATCGCCCAATTCAATCATTTTTAATTTTCGTTCCGGCATATTTTTAACGACAATCAGCTCGGTAAGCGAAGGATGAGCTAATTCCCTTTCTTGCAAAAAGGTCGGGATCACGCCGGTTACTTTGCCGTGCCTCGCTAATACGCTGTCGGCAACAATTCCCATCAAACCTGCTCTTCCGCCGCCGTAAATCAATTGATATTGATGTTTGACAATCCATTCGCCGAGTGCTTGTGCGGCTTGTTGATATTGCGGTTTGTTTCCTACGCTTGCGCCGCAATAAACGGTAATATTCATTGGCTTTCCTATTTTTTCCGATTAAACTGAAATTATTATGACAAGCCGAACAAGGAAATACAATGCAGATTCAAGATTATCAAAACTGGGTTAGAACGTTTTATCAGATGCAGGGTTGGTATTGCTATAACCCGTTTATTCGAGTGAACTTTTTAAGCGAAGAAGTCGGGGAAGTGGCGCGGGCAGTGCGAGCGATTGAAATCGGTCGAGATCGTCCGGATGAAACCGAAGCCTCTTACCAAGAAAAAAGAGCGTGTTTGATCGAAGAACTGGGCGATGTGCTGGATAATTTGTTTATTTTGGCGGATAAATACGATATCTCGATTGAAGAAGTGATTGAGAAGCATCAAGCGAAATTTATCAAACGTTATGTAAAAGACGAATAAAAAAAGACCGCTTGTTATCATTAACAAGCGGTCTTTTTTTATGAAAATTTAGCGAGTGCCATAAACGACAATGGTTTTACCGTGTGCTGAAATTAAGCCTTCATCTTCTAGCATTTTTAAGATTCTACCGACCGTTTCTCGAGAACAACCGACCATTTGACCGATTTCTTGGCGGGTAATCTTAATTTGCATTCCTTCAGGGTGGGTCATTGCATCCGGCATTTTCGCCAAATTCATTAAGGTTTGTGCGATACGACCGGTTACGTCTAAGAAAGCGAGGTTACTTACTTGGCGTGAGGTTTGGCGTAGGCGGCGAGCCATTTGCGCGGAAAGATACATAAGAATATCCGGATTTAAATGCACAAGCTGTTTGAATTTTTTATACGAGATTTCCGCAATTTCGCAAGCGCCTTTGGTTTTGACCCAAGCGGTACGCGGCTGAATAGTGTCTTCAAATAAACTGATTTCACCGACAAATTCACCTTGACCGAGGTGAGAAAGGATCATTTCTTTCCCTTCTTCATCTTTAATAAACACTGCAACGGAGCCGCTGACGATATAGAATAATGATTCGGCATCCTCACCCGCATGAATAAGCGTATATTTTGACGGATAACGATGAATATGACAGTGAGTCAGAAACCATTCCACCGCCGGATCATGAATAGACGGGGCGGACAGCTCACTGTCTAGCTGAGGTGTTGAAATTGAAATATCTTGCATCTGCATAAAAAACCTCTATAAATCATTTATAGCTTTTAAGTGGTTAAAACGTAAGAATTATATCATGCTCGACATGATTAACCTAAGAAAGATTTTTTGTCTTTAATATCTAAACTTTGGTGTAGTTCCGACCAAACGATCACGACTTTATCCGCTTTTAATTGTGCGAGCAAACGTTCGCGTTTTTCCTCTAAAGAAAGTTCTCTTTCGCCGTAATCGGTGCTTTCTCGTAAAATAAATGAATCCAATACATTATTTAATGTTGCAGGTTCAAGTTCTTGCCACGGAATAATCATAAAACTTACTCAAATAACGGCTTAATTAATGCCCATTGTTTTTCAAAATGTTGATGTTGGTTGTAACTGAAGTTGGAACGTACTAAACGTAAAAATTGACCTTCGCAAAAATTCACTAAATAGCCTGCCAATGCACGTTCGTCCTCGAACGTTTTACCTTCACGCAATTTACTCATCTGTAAAATATTGGCGAACTGAAATTCTAAGCCGTCAAAAAATTTGGCGACTCGTGCTTTTAATTGATCGTCTTCAAACATCAGCGCATGACCGGTTAGAATGCGAGTTACTCCCGGATTTTTGCGGGCGAATTCGATCACGGTGTAGAGAATCGCTTTAACGGTGGATGCCGTGGTATTTTCTTTGCGTTTACTGGCGTTAATATAACCGGTTAAGGTCTGTTCGATACGCTCAATTAATGCCTCAAACATCTTCGTTTTGCTTGGAAAATAACGGTAAAGCGCACCTTCCGAAACGCCGACCGCTTTGGCTAAACGCTCGGTGGTTACACGTTGCATACCGTCTTCGGAATTTAATAAGCCAATCAGCACTTCAAGGACTTGCTGTTGGCGTTCTTTTACCGATTTTTTAGGCATCTTAACTGTGGGTTGTATCATAAATTTCTCTTTGTTTTGCCAATCTGCTTATTATCAAAAGAAGTCGCAAGCGGTCATTTTTACAAAATTTTTTACAAATTCGACCGCTTGCTTGAGTAGCGAATATTACTGTTTACCCGAATGACCGAAACCGCCTTCGCCACGTTCGGTTTGTGCAAAATCGTTTACGATATTGAAGCTGGCTTGCACTACCGGCACGAAAACTAACTGTGCAATGCGGTCGCCGACTTCCACTGTGAAAGGTTTATCGCTACGGTTCCACAATGAAACCATCAACGGGCCTTGATAATCGCTATCGATTAAACCGACTAAATTGCCTAACACGATACCGTTTTTATGCCCTAAACCTGAACGAGGTAAAATCACTGCGGCTAAATTCGGATCGGCGATATAAATGGAAATACCGGTTGGGATCAGGATGGTTTGACCCGGTTCTACGGTTAAAGCGCTTTCAGTTAAGGCACGTAAATCCAAGCCTGCCGAACCTTCGGTTGCATAAGCCGGTAAGGGAAATTCGTTGCCGATACGGCGGTCTAAAATTTTTAAGTCGATTTGTTTCATTTATGTTCCTATTTGTCGTGTTTAAATTGCTCAATAATCTCGTGAACTAAGGCTTCCGCCAGTTTTCTTTTATCGGCAAGCGGTAGCATTTTCTCACCGTCTTGCCAAAAGAGTTGCAGAGCATTTTGATCTTGCCCGAATACCTGTCCGCCGGACACATCATTAGCACAGATTAAATCTAAGTTTTTGCGTTTAAGTTTATCTTTGGCATAGCTTGCGACATCTTGCGTCTCTGCCGCAAAGCCGACGGTAAACGGGCGATTTTCGGTTAAATTTGCTACATTGGCGATAATGTCCGGATTTTTAACCAATTTAAGCATCAGCTCGTCAGTATCAGCGGTTTTCTTGATTTTTTGCGGAGCGATTTCCGCCATACGATAGTCGGCAACTGCAGCACAACCGATAAAAATTGCAGACTTTTGCGCAAATTTGACCGCTTGCTGCTCCATTTCTACCGCAGATTCTACATCGATTCGAGTGACATTTGCCGGTGTGGCAAGATTGACCGGACCGGCAATCAGATTTACAGTTGCGCCACGTTTGGCGAAGGCTTCGGCAATTGCAAAGCCCATTTTGCCGGAACTGTGATTGCTGATATAACGTACCGGATCGATCGCTTCACGGGTCGGACCGGCGGTAATTGTCACACTAATATCTTTCAGATCTTGTATATGGTTAAAGTGATCACATACCGTTTGGAAGATCTCGCTTGGCTCGGACATTCTGCCGGCACCGACATCACCGCAGGCTTGGAAACCGCTATTCGGACCGATCATTTGCACGCCGCGATTTGCCAACACCGCTAAATTTTCTTGCGTGATTGCTTGTTTGAACATTTGTTGGTTCATTGCCGGTGCGAGTAAAATCGGGCTGGCGGTTGCCAAGCAGAGGGTAGAGAGCAAATCATTTGCCATACCGGCACGTAAACGCGCGATAAAATCGGCGGATGCCGGCGCAATAACGACTAAATCCGCCCATTTTGCCAGTTCGATATGACTCATTGCTAATTCCGCTTGCGGATCTAACAGAGAAGTTGATACCGCATTCGCCGAAATCGCTTGCAGGGTAAGCGGAGTAACGAAGGCTTCTGCTGCAGGCGTTAAAACCACCCGCACATCGGCATTAGCTTTTTTTAAATGACGAATTAATTCAATCGTTTTATAAGCGGCGATTCCACCGGTAATTCCCACTAAAATGCGCTTGTTATCGAGCATAGTAATTCCTATTTTGAAATGTATTTGATCGCTAACATCTTTGTTCGAGCAAAGTCATTAACAATAATGTAATTCTACCTTAATAAGCACTCACTCACAATCAATCCGTTTTTGCGATCCGTATCGAAAAAATCAAATTTTCCTTTTGTGTCAATTAATTAGCTTCTTTATGCTGTTTTCTTATTCGGTTTAATTGAGCAAAAAATAATGGATAACGTTGTATTAATGCCAAGAGAAAAATTATTGGCTTCCGGAGCGGAATCACTCACCGATCAAGAATTGTTGGCGATTTTTTTACGTACGGGTATTAAAGGCATGCCGGTAATGCAATTATCACAAGAAGTATTGAACTGTTTCGGTTCGTTACGAGAATTGTTAAGTGCGGATTTAGCTACTTTCTGCCGTATGAAAGGCTTAGGAAAAACACAATTTATCCAGTTGCAAGCATCAAAAGAGATGATAAAACGTTATTTAGCGCAACAAATGCGGGTACGGGAAAATATTAACGAGCCTTATTTAGCCGTGATGTGTTTTCAGGCGGAACTGGAATCGGAAGAGCGAGAAGTATTTATGGTGATGTTTCTTGATAATCAGAATCGGTTGATTAAAAAAGAAAAAATGTTTTACGGCACCATTAATCAAGCAACGGTTTACCCTAGAGAAATCATTAAAGAAGCATTAAAATGTAATGCGGCGGCAATTATTGTTGCACACAATCATCCGTCGGGAAATTGTACTCCTTCCGAATCGGATAGAGCATTGACGAAAAAACTGGAAATGGCGTGCGATTTGGTCGGTATTCGCTTTGTCGATCATATCGTTGTCGGCAAAGGCGATTATTTTTCCTTCGAAGAAGAGAAGTTTCGCCGAAATAATTGATAAATTGAGGCTTGAATAACGCTATTAAAGCGAGTATAATCCGTGGTCTTTAAATATGACTTTGGTCGGGCTGAGCCTGACGAGGCAATTAGCCGAACTGATTATAAGTGCTAATCGCCCGAACCATTTAAACATTACTTAAGTAATTGGAGAATTAAAATGTCAAGAGTTTGCCAAGTAACCGGCAAGCGTCCAGCAGTTGGTAACAACCGCTCACACGCATTAAACGCGACTCGTCGTCGTTTTTTACCTAACTTACATACTCACCGTTTCTGGGTTGAGAGTGAAAACCGTTTCGTAACTTTACGCTTAACAGCGAAAGGTATGCGTATTATCGATAAAAAAGGCATCGATGCAGTATTAGCTGAAATCCGTGCTCGTGGCGAAAAAATCTAAGGAGCTAACCAATGGCAGCTAAAGGTAATCGTGAGAAAATCCGTTTAGTTTCTTCAGCAGAAACCGGTCACTTCTACACTACAACTAAAAATAAACGTAATATGCCAGAAAAAATGGAAATCAAAAAATTTGATCCGGTTGTGCGTAAACACGTTATTTATAAAGAAGCGAAAATCAAATAATTTGTTTCAATCTTCTTTTAAAAACCCGACTTTTCAGTCGGGTTTTTTTATGGCTAAATGTAAAAAAATCGTTCCGATTTTGAACCGTTGTACTCGAATATTGTCGCAAGCGGTAAAAATCGCTTCCCTTTTTGTAAAAAAAATGTACTATTAGCCGTCTTTAAATGTAACCCTACATTTAAGCTTGTTTCCAACCTATCCCATCTTCTTTTGGGACATATAGGGTAAAAACAAAAAAGCTGAAACGCTTTTTTTAATAAGTAGCGAGTCAAATGCCCCATGGCATCTGTTTTTTAGAAACAGAAAGCTTAGGCTTCCCGCAAGGCACCCGACTTATTTTTTTCACCTCTTTTTAGAAGGTTTTATTTCAAATGACAATTACCACTCCTGTAAAAGCAGTTCTCGCATCAAACAAACATTTCTTAGATCGCCAAGATCAAATGGAATCGAATGTTCGTAGTTATCCTCGTAAATTACCTTTTGCGTATGCAAAAGCACAAGGTTGTTGGGTAACGGACGTTGAGGGTAACGAATACCTTGACTTCTTAGCGGGCGCAGGAACACTTGCACTAGGTCATAATCACCCGGTATTAATGCAATCAATCAAAGACGTATTGGACAGCGGTTTACCATTACATACGCTCGACTTAACCACTCCGTTAAAAGACGCATTCACGGAAGAATTGCTTTCATTCTTCCCGAAAGATCAATATATCCTTCAATTTACCGGCCCATCAGGTGCGGATGCTAACGAAGCGGCAATCAAATTGGCAAAAACTTATACCGGTCGCAGTAATGTGATCGCATTCTCCGGCGGCTTCCACGGTATGACGCACGGTGCGTTATCATTAACCGGTAACCTAAGCGCGAAAAATGCGGTACAAAACTTAATGGCAGGCGTGCAATTTATGCCGTATCCGCACGAATATCGTTGCCCGTTCGGTATCGGCGGCGAAGCGGGTGCAAAAGCGGTTGAACGCTATTTCGAAAACTTTATCGAAGATGTGGAAAGCGGTGTGGTAAAACCGGCAGCGGTTATTTTAGAAGCGATTCAAGGCGAAGGTGGTGTTGTACCTGCACCAATCAGCTTCTTACAAAAAGTACGTGAAGTGACTAAAAAACACGGTATCTTAATGATCGTGGATGAAGTTCAAGCAGGTTTCTGTCGCAGTGGTAAAATGTTTGCATTCGAACACGCAGGCATTGAACCTGATGTTGTGGTAATGTCAAAAGCGGTTGGTGGTTCGTTACCGTTAGCAGTATTGGCGATTCGTAAAGAATTCGACGCATGGCAACCGGCGGGTCACACCGGTACTTTCCGTGGTAACCAATTAGCAATGGCGACCGGTTATGCTTCATTAAAAATTATGCGTGAAGAAAATTTAGCGCAAAATGCACAAGAACGTGGCGAATACTTAACTAACGCATTACGTGAATTAAGTAAAGAATTCCCATGTATCGGTAATGTACGTGGTCGCGGCTTAATGATGGGTATCGATATCGTTGATGAGCGTAAACCGCAAGATGCAACCGGTGCTTATCCACAAGACGGCGAATTAGCGGTCGCAATTCAAAAAGCGTGTTTCAACAATAAATTATTGTTAGAACGTGGCGGCCGTGGTGGTAACGTGGTGCGTGTACTTTGTGCGGTAAACATCAACCAAGCGGAATGTGAAGAGTTTATCAAACGCTTCAAACAATCTGTAGCGGATACAATCAAAGCAGTACGTGGTTAATTCTAACCCTACACGAGCCGTGTAGGGTTGCTTTATCTGAGCCACTTTGTGGCTCTTTTTATATGATAGCTCTAACGGGGCAGGATTTAATTAACTTAGCACGGCTTGTGCTAGGTGCGAGAGAAAAAATGGCAAATATTTCAAAACACAGACAATCGCTTTTCTGTAATGATCCGCAATCTATCGCTGATTACGAAAATGCGATGAATAATGCGGTGCAAGCGGTCAGTAATTGGCTAAAAAATGACAAAATGTACACCGGCGGTTCAATCAAGCAGATGCGTGCTTTGATTGACGGCTTTAATCCGTCAAAAGAAGGCGTAGGCGTACAAAAATCACTTGATCACTTAGTGGAAATTTTCTTAAAACCAAGTCTTAAAGTACATCACCCACATTCGCTTGCGCATTTACATTGCCCGACCATGGTAACCAGCCAAATTGCGGAAGTGTTAATTAATGCGACCAACCAATCAATGGACTCATGGGATCAAAGCCCTGCGGGTTCGATTATGGAAGAACATTTAATTGATTGGTTACGTCAAAAAGTCGGCTACGGTGCCGGTACTTCAGGCGTGTTTACTTCAGGCGGTACGCAATCAAATCTCATGGGCGTATTGCTTGCTCGTGACTGGGCGATTGCAAAAAACTGGAAAAACGAAGACGGTTCGGAATGGTCGGTACAACGTGACGGTATTCCGGCAGACGCAATGAAAAATGTGAAAGTGGTTTGTTCGGAAAATGCTCACTTCTCAGTGCAAAAAAATATGGCAATGATGGGTATGGGCTTCCAATCCGTGGTAACAGTGCCTTGCAACGAAAACGCTCAAATGGACGTTGTGGCATTAGAGAAAACATTGGAGGATTTAACCGCACAGGGCAAAATAGTTGCTTGTGTGGTGGCAACTGCTGGTACGACTGACGCTGGAGCAATCGATCCGTTAAAAGAAATCCGTGCAATCACCAATAAATTTGGTGCATGGTTACACGTAGATGCGGCTTGGGGCGGTGCGTTATTACTTTCTAAAGATTTCCGTCATTTCTTAGACGGCATTGAAGAAACCGACTCAATCACGTTAGATTTCCACAAACACTTCTTCCAAAGTATTTCGTGTGGTGCGTTCTTATTAAAAGATCAAGCGAACTATCGTTTTATCGATTATAAAGCGGATTACCTCAATTCAGAATATGACGAAGCACACGGTGTACCGAACTTAGTAGCGAAATCATTACAAACCACTCGTCGTTTTGACGCATTAAAATTATGGTTCACGGTAGAAGCGTTAGGCGAAGATTTATATGCTTCAATGATTGACCACGGTGTGAAATTAACCAAAGAAGTGGAAGGCTATATTAACGCGACTGACGGCTTAGAAATGTTAGTGCCAAGCCAATTCGCTTCGGTGTTATTCCGTGTGGTACCGCAAGGCTATCCGGTAGAATTTATCGATACCTTGAACCAAAACGTAGCGGACGAGCTTTTCGCACGTGGCGAAGCGAATATCGGTGTAACCAAAGTGGGCGACAAACAATCTCTTAAGATGACTACGTTAAGCCCGATCGCAACCTTGGAAAACGTGAAAGCGTTATTAGCACAAGTATTAGCGGAAGCGGATCGCATTAAAGATTCGATTGTAAGCGGTACCTACGTGCCGCCGATTGATTAATCAGTAAAACTTTAGCTAAAAAAGACCGCTTGTAAGCGGTCTTTTTTGTGCGTTATAGCTATTTTTTAATCAAATAGCGTAAAGTTGCACCGTCTTGTTCTACGCTTAATAATGTATAACCGTGGTTTTTAACATCAACCGGAATATTATTGATAGATTGCGCACAATCGCTTAGTACTTCTAAGATCTCACCTTCTTGTAAAGTCGGTAACGTTTCTAAAGTGGCGATAGCCGGATACGGGCAAGGTTCTCCGAGCATATCTAAAGTGTAGTCAGGTGTGATTTCACTGGGATGTTTGTCTTTTCTGGTTAGTTAATGGTATAAGTATTGGTCGCCGCCACTCTTGCTTTCGCTTTGCGAATAAAGCGTTTTTCCCACCATACGATAAAGATAAGGCAGGCAATCATTAAGGCATAGTTAATCAATAAGCCACTAACCGGACCGAATGATTTTAATAGATTAATTTTTTCATAATCTAAAGCAAGTACCGGAGCGAGATCATCCCAAAGGTAAGCAAGTAAGGTAGAACCGATAACATTACCGACGCCCACCCACATAAAATGTACTTGTCCTTCCATTGCACGGTACATCCACCCGGTTTCACAACCGCCGGCTAATACGATACCGAAGCCGAATAATAAACCGCCGATAATCGCATTCGGCCCCGCCCACATAATTTTAGGTTCCATGCCTAATTGAATGTAACTGAATACGCAAATAGTACCGATCAACATCCCGTAAATAATCGCTTTGCCCATATGCGAACGACCTGAAACCCAGAGATCACGGAAGGCGGAAGTAAAGCAAATTTGCGCTCGTTCGATCAATAAACCGAAGCCGAGTCCGAATAACATCGCAAAACCCAATTTAATCGAATATTGCAAGACATAGATTGAGGCGATTGTCCAAGCAGTAAAGACGGCAACACCAATCCAAAAGCGAAATTGTGCCTGCTTCGGATTACTTGCTTCCACTTTTCCCGCACCTTTTTTCAATTTAAGCGGCGGGCGGAACATCGGGAGCAGAGTAAATTTTACCCCCGCGTAAGTCCCGATTGCGGTAGCAACCGTGAAATACCAAGCATGCATGGAGAATTGCGGAATACCGGTAAACAGAGAGGCGAGGTTACAGCCCATTGCCAAACGTGCGCCGAAACCGGCTAACGCCCCGCCGATTACCGCTTGAAGAATACGGATTTTATTTTGCGGCATCCGAATTTTCATATTATTTGCCCAAAGTGCGGCGGCGATACAGCCGGCGAACATACCGAGAATCATTAAACCGTCGATACGGGTTAAAATCGTTCCGTCTAAGCTGATGAAATTGAAATATCCCCAACCGGAAACATCAACGCCTAATAATTGTAAAATTTCGCCGCCCCAACGGGTAAATTCACCGGTTACCGCCCAATAAGTACCGGTTAGGCCGAAATAATAAGCGGAAAGAATACCGGCTGCGATAACGGCAGGAACGGGATTCCAAAATTTAATAAGATAGGTCTGTTTGAATTGTTGCCAAATTTCTAACATAAGTCCTTAAATCCTTAAGAGAAGTTAAAAATGACAAGCAAAGGTATAATGATGAAGAAATAGAATTGAAAACAATTAGATTCGTTCATTTCCTATACACAAAACTTGCGATATATAAAATGAATCTTTAGAAGATTTAACTAAATTTTAACAATTAAAATAGTTTCGTCAATAGTTTGAAATAACAAACCGAAAATACTTATTTTTTCTTGACTTATTTTGAATAATTGCTTTAATGGTAGGTCGATTTTTTCTTTCTAAATTCAGCAATAAATAATTAATAAGAGGCATATTATGGCAGAGAGTTTTAGCGTTACGCGTCGTTTTTTTGATGATAAAAATTATCCGCGCGGTTTTGCACGCCACGGCGATTACACTATTCGTGAAGCACAAACTTTAGAGCAATTCGGTCAGGCGTGTTTAGCGTTAGAATCAGGTGAGCGTAGCCCGGTAACGGCTGAAGAACAACGTTTCGTTGCTGTAATGAAAGGTGATGAAATTGCTGAAAGCATTATTGAAAAATCATGGTTAAAATACCGTTCATTAACCAGCAAAACCAAACGTATTTATACGCTTTCGGGTAATGCGGGTAACGATGCCGGTGATGATTTCAGCGCGGCTGAATAATCGGTATTTCTGAGCATTTGCAGTTTTAATGATGCCACGAAATACGCTGAAGACACATAAGTGTCGGTAGGGGTATTTTGTGGTTTCTTTTTTTCTACTATTTTTCTACTATTTTAAATTTGCCGTCTTTTAGTCGGCAGGCAAAATGAACCCTGATAAATTATGAATCTTCCTATTGAGCAATATGCCGATCTTCTTGCAGAAAAAGCGAAAAATTTAACCGCTTTACTTGCGCCTTTTAATCCGCCTGAGCTTGAAGTATTTGAGTCTGAAACCAGCCATTTCCGTATGCGTGCCGAATTCCGAGTATGGCATGATACTAACGAAGTCGGAGAAAACGAGCTGTATCACATTATGTTCGATCAGGAAACCAAGCAACGTTATCGTGTTGATCAATTCCCGATTGCCAATCATTTAATTAATAAAATGATGAGCAGCTTATTAGCTGAAATTAAGGGTAATGAATTACTCACTCGTAAATTATTCCAAGTGGATTACCTCAGCACGTTAAGCGGTGAAATTGCGGTTTCAATGCTTTATCACAAAAAGCTAAACGAAGAATGGCAAACGGAAGCTGCAGCATTAAAAGTGCGTTTGGAACATCAAGGGTTTAAGGTACAACTTATCGGACGTGCGACTAAGCAGAAAATTGCGTTAGATCGTGATTATGTGGAAGAAGTATTGCCGGTGGACGGGCGTAATTTAATTTATCGCCAAGTGGAAAACAGCTTTACCCAGCCGAATGCGAAAATGAATATCAAGATGTTGGAATGGGCGAGAAGCTGTACTCGACACAGTAGCGGCGATTTATTAGAACTTTACTGCGGTAACGGGAATTTTTCGATTGCATTAGCGGAGAATTTCCGCCAAGTGTTAGCCACAGAGATTTCAAAATCTTCGGTACAATCGGCACAATATAATATTGAGCAAAACGGGATCGATAACTTGCAAATTATTCGAATGTCGGCGGAAGAATTTACTCAAGCGATGAACGGTGTGCGTGAGTTTAATCGTTTGAAAGGGATTGATTTAAAAGCCTATGATTGCAATACGATTTTTGTGGATCCGCCGCGTGCGGGGTTAGACCAAGATACCTTAAATATGGTACAGGCTTACGAACGAATTTTATATATTTCGTGTAATCCGCATACGTTGGCGGAAAATTTGGCGCAATTAACCCGAACACACCGTATTGAGCGTGCGGCGCTGTTTGATCAGTTCCCTTATACTCATCATGTGGAAAACGGTGTATGGCTGATTAGGAAATAAGCATAAATAGTCGGTTATGCTGAAAAATAAATCATTTAGCGATTTTTGTAGATTTTTCGCTTGACCGATTTAGCTAAAACTTATATTATTCCGCTCGTTTTCAACGGAGGAATGGTCGAGTGGTTGAAGGCACCGGTCTTGAAAACCGGCGAGGGTTTACGCCCTCCGTGAGTTCGAATCTCACTTCCTCCGCCATAAAATTTACAACTTGTTGATTTAATAAATCAGCAAGTTTTTTTCTCTCAACGAGAATACAATTTAGAATATGTTTTCAATCCGGAGGAATGGTCGAGTGGTTGAAGGCACCGGTCTTGAAAACCGGCGAGGGTTTACGCCCTCCGTGAGTTCGAATCTCACTTCCTCCGCCATCTATTTAGGGCCGCTTGTAATGCAAATTACAAGCGGTTTTTTCTTGGCAAAATTTTCAAATTTTCTGATAAATTTGGCCGCTTACAGCTAATAAAAAAGCACAGAACTTATATTCTGTGCTTTTGGCTTTTTATAACCAGCCTTTGCGTTTAAAGTAGATATACGGGGTGGCGGCGGCGCAAATCATTAAGCCGATTGCCATCGGGTAGCCGTATTTAAAATGCAATTCCGGCATAAATTCAAAGTTCATCCCGTAAGTGGAGGCAACGAGCGTTGCCGGGAGGAACATTACCGATACGACCGAGAAGAATTTCATAATTTTATTCTGCTCGATATTGATATAACCCATTGCCGCTTGCATCAAGAAGTTCACTTTTTGGAACAGCGATTCGTTATGCGGCTGGAGCGATTCGATATCTCGCATAATATCACGCGCTTGTTCAAGCTGATTATTCGGCAAACGGGTTTTACGCAATAAGAAACTTAACGCACGTTGCGTATCCATCAGACATAAACGCACTTTTGAGCTGGCATCTTCCAATTCGGTTAAATCGGAAAGCGCATCGTCAAAGTTATCGCTTTCTTGCTTACCGTTTAAGATCACACGGCTTAAGGTTTCTAAATCCGCATAAATCGTTTCGATCACGTCCGCAAGCTGCTCGATTTTGGTTTCGAATAAGTCAAGCAACAATTCGTACGCATTACTATCAATTAATTTTTCACGGCGAGAACGCATTCGATATAAACGGAACGCCGGTAAATCGCGTTCGCGCAGAGTAAATAAACGCCCGTCACGAATGGTAAATGCCACAGTGGCGATATCAGCGTAATCGTCATCATCTAAGCAATAGAAAAAAGAGTGAAGGTGTAAGCCGTCTTCGTCTTCGAAAAAGCGAGCGGAAGCCTCTAAGTCTTCCAATTCGTGTTCTTCGGCAAGCGTTTGGTCTAAACCGCGTTGTAATACGCTACGTTCGTCATCGCTCGGATCGATTAGATCAATCCAAATCGCATCGTTTAACTGATCGGTTGCGGTTTCATCAACACTGATAAGACGTGCGTTATCTAAAGCAAATGCACGGATCATTTTATTCTCCAATGGTTAGGAGGTAATGAACAAAAAGGAACAAAAAAGATACTAGGCGAGAGTTACCGACTTGCCGGCAACCTGAGGGTTTGGACAAGCGGGTTAGAAATCCGATAAGTATCGACTGTGACTGTCCAAAATTGTAATCCTCAAATAAAAATAGTGTGCGAATGGTACAGATTAACCGCTTTCTAGTCAAGCAAGCGGTCATTTACTTGCTTGATTTTGCAAAATTTTAAGGAAAAATGACCGCTTTTTTGCTATCGTTAGCATTCCGAAATAATCAATGAGAATTTGACAATGACTGATTTACAACACACGACAGAAACAACTGAACACGAAACAACGCATTTTGGTTTTAAAACTGTTGCTAAAGAAGAAAAACAGCAACTGGTTGCTAATGTATTCCACAGCGTTGCCGGCAAATACGACTTAATGAATGATTTGCTTTCGTTTGGTATCCATCGTGTTTGGAAGCGTTTTACCATTGACTGCAGCGGCGTGCGTAAAGGGCAAAAAGTGTTGGATCTTGCCGGCGGAACCGGCGATTTTACCGCAAAATTTTCGCGCATTGTCGGCGAAAACGGCGAAGTGGTATTAGCCGATATTAATAGCTCGATGTTGGAAGTCGGTCGTGAGAAGCTGCGCAATTTGGGCGTAGTGGGAAATGTGAATTATGTGCAAGCGAATGCGGAATGCCTGCCGTTTGCGGATAATACCTTCGATTGCGTGGTGATCAGTTTCGGTTTGCGTAATGTGACGGACAAAGGCAAAGCGTTACGTTCGATGTTTCGTGTGTTGAAGCCGGGCGGTCGTTTATTGGTATTAGAATTTTCCAAACCGATTATTGACCCGATTAGTCAGCTATATAATTTCTACTCTTTTAATATTTTGCCGAAAGTCGGCGAAGTGGTAGTCAACGATGCGGAGAGCTATCGTTATCTTGCCGAATCGATTCGTATGCACCCGAAACAAGACGAATTAAAAGCGATGATGGAAAATGCCGGCTTTGAAAGCGTAAATTATTATAACTTAAGTGCCGGTATTGTAGCGTTACATCGAGGATATAAGTTTTAATTTATTGTCATCCGAGGAATACGCGATGTTATCTCAACTTAAACAGCAGCTTATGTTGCCGCAATTTGCTTTCGGTACGATAGAAACCGCTTTTAATGCATTGCTTCAACGTTCGCCGCACGTATTGCCGGCATTACGTAAGTTGGCGGGCAAATGCTTACATATTGAATTAACCTCACCGGCGGTCAATTTCTACCTGATTTTTAGCGAAACTCGCGCGGAATGGTTGTCGGTTTACGAAGGCGAAGCGGATTGCCATGTACAACTTTCGTTTGAAACCTTACCGAAACTTGCCGATAAAGCGAAATTAACCGAGCTGATTAATAACAAATCATTGGTACTGAACGGCGATATTCAGGTGCTACAACATTTCACCGCATTGTTAGATGAATTGGAAAAAGATCCTGCCGAACTGTTGTCGCCTTTTGTCGGAGATGTGATTGCTCAGACTTCAACCGATTTTGCCAAAAAATTATTTAATAAGTTAAAAGGGCAGATTGAACAGAATCATCAACATCTTGCAGAGAATTTGATGAATGAGCGTCCGGTATTGGTACATCGCTTACAAGCGGTTAATTTTTACGATCAAGTTGCAGAGCTTGAACAGCAAGCGGTCGAATTTGAACGAAAATTTGCAAAATTTGAGAAGAAATCATGACTTGTAAAAATACCCGTCGCCTTTATCAAATTATCACTACGTTTCTGCGTTACGGCATTGATGAAATCATTCCCGATATTCCGCTCACTCGCCATGCTCGTTTAGGGCGTAAGGCTCTGTTTTGGGTGCGAAATCAGCACAAAGATCAGCCGTTCGGCGTGCGTTTACGTTTAGCTTTGCAAGAGCTAGGGCCGGTGTGGATTAAACTCGGGCAAATGCTTTCTACTCGCCGTGATTTATTTGAGCCGGAATTAGCGGATCAGCTTGCTTTATTACAGGACTCGGTTGAACCTTTTGACGGTAAATCAGCCCGTCAAATTATTGAACAGTCTTTAGGCGGAAGCCTTGAGACTTGGTTTGACGAATTCGATGAACAAGCGCTTGCCTCCGCTTCGATTGCACAGGTTCACACGGCAAAATTTAATCAAAATCAACCGCTTGTCGGCAAAGATGTGGTGATTAAAGTGATTCGTCCGGATATTGAACCGATTATCAAGGCGGATATTGCGCTGATGTATCGCTTGGCAAGTTGGATTCCTCGTCTGTCGAATGATGCGAGGCGTTTGCGTGCGACCGAAGTGGTGCGTGAATACGAAAAAACGCTACTCGATGAGCTGGATTTGACCCGAGAAATGGCAAATGCGATTCGCTTGCGCAATAACTTTGAAAACAGCGAAATGTTGTATGTGCCGGAAATGTATCCGGATTTTTGTCATAAAAACGTGATTGTGATGGAGCGTATTTACGGTATTCCGGTGTCGGATGTCGAAACGCTTAAAGCAAACGGCACGGATATGAAATTATTGGCGGAACGCGGCGTACAAGTTTTTTTCACCCAAGTATTTCGGGACAGTTTTTTCCACGCCGATATGCACGCCGGTAATATTTTCGTGAATCCGAATCATCCGGAAAATCCGCAATATATCGGGATTGACTGCGGTATTGTCGGCACGTTGAACCAAAATGATAAACGTTATTTGGCGGAAAGTTTTGTCGCCTTTTTTAATCGGGATTACCGCCGTGTGGCGTTAATGCACGTGGAATCGGGCTGGACGCCGTCGGATACCGATATTGATGCGTTTGAACAGGCGTTCCGTGAAGTATGCGAGCCGATTTTCGCTAAACCGTTATCGGAAATTTCTTTTGGTCACGTGTTGCTCAATCTGTTTAACGTGGCTCGTGAATTTAATATGGAAGTACAGCCTCAATTGGTGTTACTGCAAAAAACCTTACTCTATATTGAAGGTTTAGGCAGACAAGTTTATCCGCAGCTGGATTTATGGCAAACCGCAAAACCGTTTTTACAAAATTGGCTGAACGAACAAGTGGGGGTGAAGGCGATCTTACGTGATTTAAAACAACGTGCGCCGCAATTTAGAGAACATTTTGCCGAGTTTCCGGAAGCGGTATTTAATGCCTTACAGCAACAGAAGCAGATTAATTTCCGCTTAGACGAACTGAATAAAATCTTGCAAGCGCAAGGGCGGCAAAAATCCCATAATGTACGGAGTATCGTGAGCGGAGTAATTATTCTCGGTGTGTTATGGCGATTTGACGATTTACCGTTATGGCTGAGTTGCGGTACGTTGGTTACGGCGTTGTTAGTGTTATTGCTACAAAGAAAGTCGTAATAAATGACGTGTTTATATTGGTCATATTATTAAAATAGCATATAATGCGAAAAATCATTTTTAAACTTAAAAACAAAAAAGAGGAGTCTGTATGGGTGGCATTAGCATTTGGCAATTACTGATTATCGTCGCAATTATCGTATTATTATTCGGTACGAAAAAATTACGTACGTTAGGTACGGATTTAGGTGAATCCGTAAAAGGCTTTAAAAAAGCGATGGCGGATGACAAATCGCAACCTCAAGACGCGAGTTTTGAAAAAGTAGAAGCGAAAGAAGCGGCTTCTACCGAACAAAAAGCGAAAGAAAAAGAGCAGGCGTAATCCGTGTTTGATATCGGTTTTTCTGAATTAGTACTTATTTTTATTGTGGGATTGGTCGTACTGGGGCCGCAACGTTTGCCTATTGCAATCAAAACGGTGATGGGATGGATTCGTACGATTCGAGGATTAGCTGCAAACGTACAAAACGAACTTGCTCAAGAGCTGAAATTACAAGAGCTTCAAGAAAGCATTAAGAAAGCGGAAAAATTGAATTTAACTACGCTTTCGCCGGAATTAAGTAAAACCGTTGAAGAATTGAAACAGTCGGCTCAAAAAATGCAAAGCGATTTGGATGCCGCAAAGGGCGAGATTACCAAATTAACGGACGAGCAAGTGGCGAATATTCAGAATAATATTGCGCAAGAAGAACAACATCTGGCGACAGTACAGCCGGAAACGTTGCAAAAATCTGAAGAAAATCAACCGCTTGTCGATACTGCTAATGCTGAGGAGAATCCGTCGCTTTCGCCTGCGGAAATTGCCGAGCAAGCCGAATTGGACGAATCTCAATTTGCAGCGTATTACCCGCCTGACGATGGTTTAGCTTCTCCAACCTCTTCACAACAACAGGATAAACAGAATGTCAGTTGAAGCGTCTCAACCTCTGATTAGCCATTTAGTTGAATTAAGAAACCGCTTGCTACGTAGTTTTATTTGTGTGCTGGTGGTTTTTTGTGCTTTGGTCTATTGGGCAAATGATATTTATACTTTGCTCGCCACGCCGCTAACAGAGAATTTGCCCGCAGGGGCGACGATGATTGCAACCAATGTTGCGACACCTTTTTTTACACCGATCAAATTAACCGGTGTTGTAGCGGTATTTTTATCCGTTCCTTTTATTTTGTATCAAATTTGGGCGTTTGTCGCACCGGCATTATATAAGCATGAAAAACGTTTGATTTATCCTTTATTGGTATCAAGTACGTTGCTGTTTTACGCGGGGGTAGCCTTCGCTTACTATATCGTATTTCCGCTTGTCTTCGGTTTCTTAACCAGTACGGCGCCGGAAGGCGTACAAATGGCGACCGATATCAGTAGTTATTTAGATTTTATCTTAACGATTTTCTTAGCGTTCGGTATTTGTTTTGAAGTACCTGTTGCGATTATTTTATTATGTTGGTCGGGCGTTACTTCGGCGGAAGATTTACGTGCGAAACGACCTTATATTATTGTCGCGGCGTTTGTTATCGGTATGTTATTAACGCCGCCGGACATATTCTCGCAAACGCTTTTAGCAATCCCGATGTGTTTGTTGTTTGAAGTCGGATTATTCTTCTCGAAGTTCTATAAACCGAGAGACGAGCAACCGGAAACGATCGCCAATTAATCCAACCCGCTTGCAAGCGGGTTATTTTTTATGAAAATTTACCAAATTAGGAAGCAATTATGACTCAATATCTTAACACTTCATTTCCCACTCGCCGTATGCGTCGTTTACGTAAACATGATTTCAGCCGTCGTTTAGTGGCGGAAAGTCAATTGACTGCCGGCGATTTAATTTATCCGGTATTTGTGATTGAAGGCGAAAATCAGCGAGTAAAAGTACCGTCTATGCCGGGTGTAGAACGTTTAACTATCGATCAATTATTAATTGAAGCCGGCGAATTGGTCAAATACGGTGTACCGGCAATTGCACTTTTCCCGGTTGTCGGCGATGAGAAGAAATCGTTAATGGCGGAAGAAGCCTATAACCCGGAAGGTTTGGCACAACGTGCGGTGCGTGCATTAAAAGCAGCTTATCCCGAATTAGGCGTGATGACCGATGTGGCGTTAGATCCGTTTACCACACACGGTCAGGACGGCATTATTGATGAGGAAGGTTATGTGTTAAACGACATTACCACCGAAGTATTGGTGAAACAAGCGGTTTCACATGCGGAGGCGGGAGCGGATATCGTTGCGCCAAGCGATATGATGGACGGCCGTATCGGTAAAATTCGTGAAGCGCTTGAAGCGAAAGGCTTAATTAATACGCAAATTATGGCGTATTCGGCGAAATATGCGTCAAATTATTACGGACCATTCCGTGATGCGGTCGGTTCTGCAGGTAACTTAAAAGGCGGTAATAAATTTACTTATCAAGTTGATCCGGCGAATGCGAACGAAGGTTTACACGAAGTGGCGATGGATATTCAAGAAGGGGCGGATATGGTGATGGTAAAACCGGGTATGCCTTATTTGGATATGGTATGGCGTGTAAAAGAAACCTTCGGCGTACCGACTTTTGCTTACCAAGTATCGGGTGAATACGCAATGCATATGGCGGCGATTCAAAACGGTTGGTTAAAAGAACGTGAGTGCGTGATGGAAGGTTTACTCTGTTTTAAACGTGCGGGTGCAGACGGTATTTTAACCTATTTCGCTAAAACGGTAGCGAAATGGCTGTACGAAGATAATCGTAAATAACGATAAGAGTTAAATGTAAGCGGTTAGATTGAATGAATTTTTTGTAAAACATTCGGTCTAACCGTTACTTTTTTAGGAGGTATAAAATGAACGGCTCTTTTTCTCTTCAACCGTCCGACGAATCGCAACGTAAGATAATGTATATCACTTACGGCTTATTCGGCTTAGGTATTATTTTCGGCGGCTTACCGGCGATTGCCGGTGTCATTCTGGCCTATATCAAACGTGAAGATATGCAAGGAACGGCATATTATGATCATATGTGTTTTTTGATTCGTACGTTTTGGGGAACGTTAGCCGGTTTCGTTTTAGGCTTTGTGCTTTCGATTATCGGTATCGGTTTCGTCGTTATTTGGGCGATAAGCATTTGGTATGTGTTTCGAGTGATTTACGGCGCAGTGAAATTATTCGATAACAAATTGGTGACCCCGACCAGTTGGTTTATGTAGTAAGTTGTTGCAAAAAAGCGGTCAAATTTGACCGCTTTTTTACGTTTAGGCTATCTAGGTAGCATTTGGCAATGCGGACAGAAATAGCTGTTACGTTGCCCGATAACTTTCGCTTCAATGATGGTGCCGCAATCATTACAGGCTTCGCCTTTACGTCCGTAAACTTGTAATACTTGGGCGAAATAGCCCGGTTTACCGTCCGGTTGAATAAAATCTTTCAGTGTTGTACCGCCTTGAATAATCGCTTTAGCCAGCACTTCTTTAATCACTTTCACTAAGCGTTCGCACTGTTTCTCGGTTAGATTCTGTGCGGCAAGTTCCGGATGGATCCCCGCCATAAACAGCGATTCGCAAGCATAGATATTCCCTACGCCCACTACAATATCGTTATTCATAATAAAGTTCTTTACCGCTACGGTTTTGTTACGGCTTCGTGCAAATAAATACGCAGCGGTAAAAGATTCGGATAACGGTTCCGGCCCTAAACGGGTAATTAATTCGTGTTGTTCGGCATTTTTCGTCCATAGCCAACAACCGAATTTACGCGGATCGTTATAACGTAAAACCGTACCGTCTTGCGTAATGAGATCAACGTGGTCGTGTTTACCCGCAGGCTGTTGGTTTTCCTGTAAAATCCCTAACGAGCCGGACATACCCAAGTGAATCAAAATATCGCCTTGAGTGGTATGCAATATCAAATATTTGGCTCGGCGGGATAATGCAACGATTTTCGACCCTTGCATATGTTGCAATTCGTCCGAAATCGCCCAACGCAGTTTTTGGGTACGTACGACAATTTGTTTAATAATTTTGCCGTGCAGATAAGGTTCTACACCTCGTAAGCTGGTTTCAACTTCCGGTAATTCGGGCATGTATATTCTCCAAAGAATTTAGATAAACAAAGGGCAAGGATAACCTTGCCCGATTGATTTTATTATTGCGCTCTGACTAAACGGCTGAAGACGACGCCAATCAGTAATCCGCCTACGGCAAACGGTAGCCATTCCATAGAGTAGGCTTTAAGCGGTAAGTTTTCGGTAATACTTACGCCGGCTACGGAAAGAATGGATACGATTGTTACTAAAATCAGTGAAATGCGTAATGCGAATAACGGGATTTTTACAAACAGATTCAATAACAATAAGAAAATTATCGACATTGCAATCGGATAAAGTACCAGTAATACCGGAATAGATTTACTGATTACCGCACTTAACCCTTGGTTTGCCAAGCCGAAACCGATTAAAGTACAAACGATTGCATAGGTTCTATAAGAAATTTTCGGGAAAATTTCGTGGAAATATTCGCTTACCGATACGACAAGACCGATAGCGGTAGTTAAACAAGCAAGCGATACGATAACGCCTAATAGCGTTCTACCTAATTCGCCGAAGGCTTGCGTTGCGGCAACGTTAAGAATATAAGTCCCTAAATCTTGTTTTTTAGCGGTTAAGTCCGCCAATACTTCCGCAGAAATCGGTAATTTGTTACCGATCCAACCGATAGAGAGATAAATTAACGCTAATAAAATTGCAGCGATTACCCCCGCCATTGCGGTTTGTTTACTTAATGCTTTGGTTTCGGATAAGCCTTTGCTTTTAATCGCATTGATTACGATAACCGAAAAGGCAACGGAAGCTAAAGCGTCCATCGTATTGTAACCGGCAAGGATGCCGTTCACCATCGGCGCTTCCATCACATTGCTGCTTGACGGATTATCGGAGAATAATGCGATACCGCTAATGACAAGTGCAAGAATGGCGATGAGTAATGCCGGTGTCAGGATAGAACCGATTCGCTCCACCATTTTGGACGGATTTAAACTTAGCCAAATGGTTAAAGCAAAATATACTGCGGTAAAAATCAGTAACGATACGGTGGTTTGCTCGCCTAAAAACGGTAATACCGCCATTTCATAAGCGGTTGCCGCCGTACGCGGAATGGCAAAGAAAGGTCCGATAGTTAAATAAATCGCAACTAAAAATAGTACGGAGAACCACGGATGAATACGATGTAACGCCTCTTTATAGCCGCCTTTATAAGAGGCGCTGACGATAATACCGAGTAACGGTAAGCCTACTCCGGTAATAATAAAACCGATGGTTGCGGTCCAAAAATCCGCACCGCTTTCAAAACCTAATTTCGGCGGAAAAATTAAGTTACCCGCCCCAAAGAAGATGGCAAACAGCATAAAGCCGACCACAAATGTATTTTTAGTCATATACATACCACACTTTTAATTTGCTTCTCAGCAAATAACAAATATAAAAAGAAAAAGGAGACCCGAAAAAATAGTAAAACCGAACTTTACCGAAAAGTAAAGCTCGGTTAAAAACAGACCGCTTGTGGCGGTTAGTTCATATATAAACCACCGTTTACGTGGATAGTTTCGCCGGTGATGTATTTTGCATCATCACTGGCTAAGAATGCGACCGCTTTCGCAATATCTTGTGCAGAACCTAACCGACCGGCCGGAATTTGGCTTAAGATCGCTTGTTTTTGATCTTCGTTTAATTCGTCCGTCATATCGGTTGCGATAAAGCCCGGAGCAACCACGTTTACCGTAATGCCGCGAGAGGCGACTTCTTTGGCTAATGATTTGGAAAAACCGACTAAACCGGCTTTTGCCGCACAGTAGTTGGTTTGACCCGGATTACCCATTGAGCCGACAACCGAACCGATCGTAACGATTCGGCCGCCTTTTTTCATCATCGGGCGCAATACCGCTTTAGATAAACGATATACGGAAGTTAAGTTAGTTTGAATGATATCGAACCAATCGTCTTCTTTCATACGCATCAATAAACCGTCACGGGTGATACCCGCATTGTTTACTAAAATATCAACATCACCGAAATCCGCTTTGATTTGTGCCAATACAGTTTCAATAGAGTCTGCATCCGTTACGTTTAACACTAAACCTTTGCCGTGTTCGCCTAAGTATGCAGAAATACTTTCCGCACCTTTTTCCGATGTTGCAGTACCAATCACGGTTGCACCTTTTGCCGCTAATTCTTCTGCGATAGCTTTACCAATACCACGAGTTGCCCCCGTTACTAATGCGATTTTACCTTGCATTTTTTTCTCCTATAAAAAGTTCCCCTCTTTAGTAAAGAGGGGGAGGGGAGATTTGTGTGATGTTGAAGATCCTAAAAATCTCCCCCAGTCCCTCTTTTCAAAGAGGAGAGTTAATCATTATGCTGAAACAGCCTCTAATGAAACCAGGTCATTTACCGCTTGTGCTTTGAGTTCTTTCACAATGCGAGAAGTTAAGCCTGTAAGCACTTTACCCGGACCGATTTCATAAAGCGTTGTAACACCTTCATTTGCCATTTTTTCTACCGTTTCAGTCCAACGAACTGGGCTATAAAGTTGGTGAACTAATGCGTTACGAATTGCTTCAGCATCGGTCTCTACACTAACATCAACATTGTTAATAACTGGTACAACCGGTACGTTTAACGTGATATTTTGTAATGCTTCGGCTAATTTATCCGCAGCCGGTTTCATTAATGCACAGTGAGACGGTACGCTTACCGCAAGTGGTAACGCACGTTTTGCGCCTGCCGCTTTACATAATTCACCCGCTTTTTCCGCAGCCGCTTTTGTACCGGCAATCACGACTTGCCCTGGGCTATTGAAGTTTACTGCTGAAACGATTTCACCGACTTCCGCTTGAGCTTGTTCACAAGCGTTAATAATCGCTTCGTTATCTAAGCCGATAATTGCATACATTGCACCTGTACCCGCCGGTACTGCTTGTTGCATTGCATTACCACGTAATTCCACTAGTTTGATCGCATCTTGGAAATCTAATACGCCAGCACAAACTAATGCCGAGTATTCGCCTAAGCTATGACCTGCCATGACAGACGGTTTTAATTCGGGGTATTTTTGTTGCCACACACGATAAATCGCAACCGATGAAGCTAAAAGCGCCGGTTGGGTACGTTGTGTTTGACCTAAATCTTCCGCCGAACCGTTTTGTACGAGATCCCAAAGATCGTAACCTAAAACATCAGATGCTTGTTTGAAGGTTTCTTCAACAATTGGGTATGCAGTTGCAAGATCCGCTAACATTCCGACCGCTTGTGAGCCCTGTCCCGGGAACACCATTGCAAAATTTGACATATTTTTTCCTCTTATTTGTAAATTTGGTGCTGAGGACGCACTGAGTGCGTCCGTTATGAATAATGCTTAATCCGGTGAATAATAAAGTTTACCGATTTCAATACGCTGACGACCGGTTTCTAAACGCCATTTATTTGAATCACGTAAAGAATAGACGCAACCGCAATATTCTTGCTGATAGAAACGTTCACGTTTACTGATTTCGATCATACGTTGCGAACCGCCGCCTTTACGCCAGTTGTAGTCCCAATAAACCACATCATCAAATTTAGCGGCGGCACGGTGTCCGCAGTCGTTGATTTGGTTCATATCTTTCCAACGCGAAATACCTAAGCAGCTGGTATAAACCGGAAAGCCGTTGTTATGCGCATATTCCGCCGCTTTCTCAAAACGCATATCAAAGCACATCGTACAGCGGATACCACGCTCCGGCTCCCATTCCATACCTTCCGCTTTTTTGAACCACTCACGACGGTCATTTTCGTAATCATCATCGAAATCAATAAACGGAATACCCCATTTCTCGGCAAAGCGAATATTTTCTTCTTTACGAATTAGGTACTCTTTCATCGGGTGAATGTTCGGATTGTAGAAATAGATGGTAAATTCGATACCTGACGCGTGGATCGCTTCCATTACTTCACCGGAACAAGGCGCGCAGCAAGAGTGTAACAATAATTTGTTATGTCCGCCCGGAAGTGTTAATTTTTCACGCACAAAAGGTGCGCTCGGATCTTTGCCTTTACGCGTTAACTTTTTCTTTTGTTGCAACGCTTGTTTATGCTCTAAAGGTTGTTGGTTTTGTTCTGTCATAAAAGTTGTAAAAAAGACTAAAAATTTGACCGCTTATTAATACGAACGATCGACCGATAAATAAGCAAGAGAAATCAACGCTTGTTTGTATTCGCTTTCCGGTAATACGGCAAGGGCATCAACCGCTTTCTGTGCTTCTTGTTTAGCGCGTGTCATTGCATATTCAAGTGATTGGTGTTCCGCCATAATTTCTAATACGGCTGGAATTTGTTCACGTTTCCCGCCATTTTCAATTGCTGAACGAATCATATCCACTTGAGCTTGATTACCTTTCTCTTGTGCAGTGTGCATAGCGTGCAGCAACGGTAAAGTCGGTTTGCCTTCAACGAAATCATCACCGACATTTTTACCGAAGCTTTCCGCTTTTGCCGAATAGTCTAAAATATCATCAATTAATTGGAAGGCAGTACCGAGGTAGCACCCGTAATCTTTCAACGCCGTTTCAACCGATTTTTCCACACCAGCTACAATCGCTACGCATTGTGTCGCCGCTTCAAATAAACGCGCGGTTTTATTGTAGATAACACGCATATAATTCGCTTCGGTAGTATTCGGATCATTCACATTCATCAGTTGCTGAACTTCACCTTCGGCAAGCGCATTGGTAGCGGCAGACATCACTTTTAACACTTCAAGCGAATCGACATCGGTCATCATTTGGAATGAGCGCGTATAAATGAAATCGCCGACCAATACGCTGGCGGCATTACCGAAAGTGGCGTTAGCCGTCGCTCTACCTCGACGCATATCCGATTCGTCCACCACATCATCGTGTAATAAAGTGGCGGTATGCACAAATTCGATAAAAGCGGCGCAAGTAACATGTTTATTACCACGATAACCTAATGCGTTAGCGGCAAGCACCGCAATTAACGGGCGAATACGTTTGCCGCCGCCGGCAATAATATAATTGCCTAGTTGGTTGATTAAAACGACTTCGGAGTTAAGCTGAGCGAGAATCTCAGCATCTACCGCTTGCATATCTTGTTTGGCAAGCGTTTGAATTTGCTCGAGTGTTAATAGCGTTGTCATTGCGTTCTCATATTAAATGTGAAAATTTGGCGATAATTCTACCTCAAATATTGCGAGCTTCAAAAAATTATCGTGATAAGTAACCAATTATATGTAATTTTTGTAAAAAAATAGCAAAATTTAACCGCTTGTCGCTTGAATTCGGTATCAAAATTAACAGGTATGAGCAGTAGCGACTTTGCATAAGATCATTATTCTCTCTTACAAACCTAGTGATATGATAAAAATAATGGCATTTAATCGAGCGGAAGAGAAATGAAAATAGGATTGGTTTTAGAAGGCGGTGCGATGCGCGGTATGTTTACCGCCGGCGTCTTGGACGTATTTTTAGACGAGAACGTTCATATTGACGGAGCGGTTACCGTCTCGGCGGGGGCGTTATTCGGCATTAATTATCCCGCTAAACAAAGAGGACGGGTATTACGTTACAACCTTAAGTATCTCAATGATAAACGTTATATGGGATTACACAGTTTATTAACGACCGGTAATATCGTGAATCGTGATTTTGCCTTTTATGAATTACCGTTTACGCTTGATCCGTTTGATCAAGAAACTTTTGCACAGTCGCAATTTGATTTTTGGGTAACGCTAACTAATGTTGAAAGCGGAGAAGCGGAATATGTAAAAATTACTGATGCTTTCGTTCAAATGGAAGAGTTGCGAGCGACATCGGCAATGCCGATGGTGTCAAAAATGGTGGAAATCGACGGCAAAAAATATCTTGATGGCGGAATAGCGGACAGTATCCCGTTACAAAAATGTATCGAATTAGGTTATGACAAAATTATTGTGATCTTGACTCGCCCGTTAGATTATCGCAAAAAGCCGAGTTCAACCGCTTTATTTAAATGGTTTTATCGTAAATATCCGAAACTCACCGAACGCTGGCAAAATCGTTATGCCGAATACAATCAGGCGGTTGAGCAGGTAATTAAATTGCAAGAACAGCAACAAATTTTTGTTATTCGTCCGTCACAAACTTTAGCGATTAGTCGTTTGGAAAAAGATCCGAATAAAATTAAAGCAATGTATGAATTAGGCGTACATGATGCAAAACAATTAATATCAGCGTTAAAAGATTTTTTATCCGAGAAATAATCACGTTATTCTGAATTACACAATTGTTAATTTTGATTTTATTAATAATTAACGCTGGTAATTTTTTTATAATTTTATTTATTTTGATTAATAACATAAGGAAAGCAAAAATGACCTTTCAAGTAAAAAGTTTTGCGGCATTAGACCCGAAAACACCTTTAGTAAAACACATTATTGAGCGTCGTGATATTCGCCAAGACGATGTAGAAATTGATATTCTATATTGCGGGGTTTGTCATTCCGATTTACATATGGCGAAAAATGACTGGGGATTCTCGACTTATCCGATTGTTCCGGGACATGAAATTGTCGGTCGAGTGAGTAAAGTCGGCAAAGACGTAACCAAGTTTAAAGTCGGAGATTTGGTCGGTGTCGGCTGTATGGTGGACTCTTGCCAACATTGCGAACCTTGTCGTCACGGTTTAGAACAATATTGTGAAAACGGTCGTATTGACACTTATGGCGCAGTTGATCCGAAAGACGGAATGACTACGTTCGGCGGTTATAGCGAGAAAATCGTGGTTACCGAGAAATTCGTATTAAGCGTACCGGAAACATTGGATACTAAAGCGGTTGCACCGTTACTGTGTGCGGGTATCACAACCTGGTCACCATTACGTCATTGGAATGTGGGTAAAGGAACTAAAGTTGCCGTTGTCGGTTTAGGCGGTTTAGGTCATATGGCATTGAAATTAGCTAATGCGTTAGGGGCGGATGTGACTTTATTCAGTCGTAGTGCCGGTAAAGAAGCGGATGCGTTTCGTCTAGGTGCGCATAAAGTGGTTATCTCTACCGATGAAGCGCAAATGGCTCAGGTTGCCAATACTTTTGATGTGATTATCGACACAGTTCCTTATCAACACGATTTAAAACCGTATATTAATACGCTGACATTAAACGGTACTATCGTACTTGTCGGTTTAGTCGGTGATTTAGAGCCTAGCATTAGTACCGTTCCGCTGATTATGGGACGTCGTTCCGTTGCGGGTTCGTTAATCGGCGGTATTAAAGAAACACAAGAAATGTTAGATTTCTGTGGCGAACACGGCATTACTTCCGATGTGGAAATGATTGATATTCAAAATATTAATCAGGCTTATGAGCGTATGTTGAAATCGGATGTGAAGTATCGCTTTGTGATTGATATGCAATCACTAAAACAAGGTTAATATTGAAATTAATCATATAATTATTTCTTAAAAGTAAACAGTTAATTTATTATTTACTGTCTAGTCATTGGAATGAATAAGAGTAGAATAACCTTCGAAACTTTTATTCATTCTTTTTTATATGTAAGGATATGACTTCTATGACAAAACAAATTGCAGTATTAGTGGGCAGTGGTAGCAAAACATCAATCAGCCAATTAGTCGCTAATCATTTAAAAAATATCGCACCGGCAAGTATTCAGTTAAATTTCGTTAATATTGCCGATCTTCCGTTATATGATCGTGATTTGGATGAAAATAGCCCGGCGGAATATACTCGTTTCCGAGCAGAGATTGCACAAGCGGACGGCTTTTTATTTGTTACGCCGGAACACAACGGTGGAATGTCGGCTATGATGAAAAATGCGATTGATGTCGGTTCACGTCCAATGGGACAAAGTTTATGGCTTGGTAAACCGGCAGGTATCGTATCGGTCGCGGCGGGTATGTCCGGCGGTGTACGTGCGGCGGATCAATTACGAGTAGTCGCTTCCGGCGGTTTTATTAATATGCCGGTTGCACCGTTTGCAGCAAACGTAGGCGGAGTGTTTAACGGCGTATTAAACGAACAAGGCGAAATCGTTTCCGAGTCCGTAGTAGGTATGTTACAAGGCTTTATTAACAGTTACGCTGATTTTATCGCTAAATTCTAAGCGATATTAGCTTATTCAATAATAAGCGGTTGTTTTTGTAAGATTTTTTGCAAAAACAACCGCTTTTTTATCGAGTAAAATTTATTATTTACTTTTATGAAATAGTTTATTTATAAATGAGTTATTTATTTCCAAAAATCATTTTTATAGAATGAACTCCTCAAAACATTGATTAACTCAAACTTTATTAAGGAAAGCAAAATGAACGCAAATTTAGCAAAATTCACTCCATACGCATTAGCATTGTTACGTATCGTAGCGGCTTATATGTTCTTATTACACGGTACGGCAAAATTCTTTGAATTTCCGGTATCGATGACGGGCGGTAACGGTTCGGTACCGTTAATGTCAATGTACGGTATCGGCGGTATCTTAGAAATCGGCGGCGGTATTTTACTCTTGTTAGGCTTATTTACCCGTCCGGTCGCTTTCTTACTGTCAGGTATGATGGCTTACGCTTATTTCTTTATGCACGCAACGGCGGAAAACATCGCCCTTCCGTTGGTAAACCAAGGTGAATTGGCAATGCTGTACTCAGTGGTATTCTTCTTATTAGTTTTTGTCGGCGCAGGTGCTTTCGCCCTAGATAATAAACGTGAAAATGCCAACAAATAAGGCTTTCAGCCGATAAAAACGCTAAGCGGTCATTTTTTGCAAAAATTTTGCAAAATTCGACCGCTTTTTTGTTATAATGAACGCATCTAAAAAATCGAGAGGGTGGCGGCTCGTTAAAACGCAAAACGTCTCTAAATGATTGTCGATTTTCATGGCAAATTGAAATAGATTTCTATTTATTTTGTACTTTTATCCCGGAAATCGAATGAAAGAGAAAAGAACATAGAAAATTTTAAATTTTTCTGAAAAACGTTCTTGCTCTTTGTATTGTTTTTGCGTAGAATTGACCACCTATTTTATATGAATTTAAGAGTGCCTAAGCAGAAGCGATTGGCACAAATTAGCGGAGTAAATATGTACGCAGTTTTCCAAAGTGGCGGCAAACAACACCGAGTGAGCGAAGGTCAAGTAGTTCGTTTAGAGAAACTTGAAATCGCAACTGGTGAGAAAGTTGAATTTGACTCAGTGTTAATGGTCGTTAACGGTGAAGATGTTAAAATTGGTGCACCAGTAGTTGCTGGCGCAAAAGTAGTGGCTGAAGTTGTAGCGCAAGGTCGTGGCGATAAAGTTAAAATCGTTAAGTTCCGTCGTCGTAAACACAGCCGTAAACAACAAGGTCATCGTCAGTGGTTCACAGAAGTGAAAATCACTGGGATTCAAGCATAATTTCAGAGGAGATCAAGTAGATGGCAACTAAAAAAGCTGGTGGTTCAACTCGTAACGGTCGTGATTCTGAAGCTAAACGCCTTGGTGTTAAACGTTTCGGTGGCGAATCTGTATTAGCAGGTAGCATCATCGTTCGTCAGCGCGGTACTAAATTCCACGCTGGTAACAACGTTGGTATGGGTAAAGACCACACTTTATTCGCAACTGCTGACGGTAAAGTTAAATTTGAAGTGAAAGGCGAGAAAAATCGCAAATACGTAAGCATCGTTGCTGAGTAATTCATTTCGATAGATTTGAAATAAAACCCCACAAATGTGGGGTTTTTTCTTACCTTTTTTCCAACCTTATCAAAAATCCATGAAACAACAACCCTTACTCGGCTTCTTATTTTCTTTGATAGCCATTTTTATGTGGGGAATGCTACCGCTTGCGATTAAACAAGTACTAAAATCACTCGATTCTCAAACAATTGTCTGGTTCAGATTCTTAGTCGCAACGCTCGGCGTTTTCGCCATACTAGCTTTTGCAAAAAAATTACCTAATTTAACCGCTTTCTTCCGACAATATCACAGACTATGGTTAATCGGAGTTATTGGATTGTCTTGTAACTTCTTTTTATTTAATCTTGCTTTAAATTATATTCCGGCGGCAACCAGCCAAATTCTTAGCCCGCTTTCTTCGTTCGTGATGATCATACTCGGTGTCGTCTTGTTTAAAGAAACAATTGGTATTCATCAAAAAATCGGCTTTGTACTCGTCATAGTCGGGTTAGTTATGTTCTTTAATAACCGCTTTGCCGACTTAATCGCAATGAACAGCTATGCATTCGGCGTATTACTCGGTATTTCTGCAAGTCTGATTTGGATCGGTTATAGTTTGTCGCAAAAAATAATGTTGGCACATTTTAGCTCACAACAAATTCTGTTACTGATTTATTTCGGTTGTACCTTAGTTTTTACGCCTTTTGCACATATGGGGGAACTCGCTAAATTGAATCTCACGACTTGGGGCTGGCTAGGTTTTTGTGGCATTAACACGGTAATTGCTTACGGTTGTTATGCCGAAGCATTAAACCGCTGGGAGGTTTCTAAGGTAAGTTTAATGATGACGCAAATTCCGATTCTTACTATTATGCTTACCGCATTAAGCCATACGATTGCACCGGATTTGTTTGAAGCCCCCGATCTTAACGGATTAAGCTATATCGGAGCGATTACGGTGGTTTCTGGTGCAATGCTTTCCGCAGTCGGACATAAATTATTCTATCGTAATCAGTTAAGAAAGAAATTAGATAAAAAGTGATAGGAATAATTATACAACAAAGACTTTTACTAGGATTTTCTTGTGTATTATTTGTATTAGGCATAACTTTTTCACTCAACATAATTGGGAATCCTAGTATGAATTTGATCAGTTATATCGGTGCGATGTTAGCTGCGGTCGGAGATAAATTATTGGTAAAAAAGTAGAAAAATAAACCGCTTGCATCCCCTACAAGCGGTCTGTTTTTAAGCGAAATTTGCAATAAGGTTAGAAGCGTTTGCTAAATTCAATAAAGACTCGGTGTTTATCGTAGCTGTAAAAGACGTGGCTACTTTTTACTTTATTGAAGCTATAAGTTAAGCGGGGCGTGATTCCCCAATAGTGAACGGCTCTATGCCAAATACTGGTGTTGATGCCGTATTCTTTGTTGCGTTGTGTCACGCCGAAAATAGGGATTGGGGCTTTATAGTTCTTTTGCGCATAACTAAGCGATATGCGGGTTGAAAGTCCTAAGCCCCATTCTTGTCCCCAACCTAAGCTAATGCCTCGACGTACATAGCTATCGTCTTTATCTCGTGTCGCGGTACGATTGTAATTTAGATTACCGAACCAATACTGTTTGGCATTGGCAAGATAAGTTAAGCCGCTTGAAACGAAATGATAATTACCGTTCAGATGTTTACGATCCATATAGCGGACTTCGGCATACTCGTAGTTGGTATTCCATTGCCATTGAGGAGAAAGCCAATAGCTGGTTTCAAGCCTTGCGCCGCTTGCTTTAGAAAAACGTTTAACCGATTCGTTATTTTTAGAACCGCCTGCATATAAGGTTTGTTCCATAAACGGTAGAAGAGTAACGTCATAGCGAGCGTTTTGATAGCCTAATCCTAAACTGCCTCTTCCGCTTACTTCGTTATATTTTTTATTATTCCAATAATATTTACCGCTCGTATCCAAGCGCAATTCATTATAAAAACCGTTACCCCAAGACCATTTTTTACCGATATTAAAATTAAAACCGATTCCTTGTGCCGATTCCGATTTCGGCGCAATCCAGTTACCGTAGGTGGTTCCT
Source organism: Actinobacillus lignieresii (assembly GCF_900444945.1). NCBI lineage: Bacteria > Pseudomonadati > Pseudomonadota > Gammaproteobacteria > Pasteurellales > Pasteurellaceae > Actinobacillus > Actinobacillus lignieresii. The sequence continues at coordinate 2,183,375 of NZ_UFRM01000001.1, forward strand.
GCTTTCGGCGCATTATTGATATTCGGATCATTGAGATAAGTCATGCCGCCGGAAAACGTCCATCTATCTCTCTGTGCGATAGCGGCGATATATTTATCGACAAGCGCCTTAATTTCATCGGGAACGTTATCGGAGCGGACTTTTTCAAATTGATCTTCCGCCGCTTCCAATTCGTTATTTTCAAAAAGCGAAACGGCGAGCTGTAAACGAGCGGCGGTCGCTTCCGAATACATCGCAAGGATTTCGCGGTAATGACGAATGGCTTCGCTATAATTACCGTGATGGCGAGCAATAACCGCTTTAGACCATTTTATAAAACCGGGGTCTTGGTATTGTATCGGAATTTGTCGGTAAAGCGGGAATAGGAAAGCGACGGTTTCGGCATTGCCCTGTAAGAGGGCAAGATTAAGTGCGTTGGACAGTAAATCCGGTCGTTGAATCAATTCCTCTTTCGTCATTGATATTTGTTTAGAGGCTTTAGTTGGTTGTGAAACGTGAGCATGACGAATCGGATTCTCAATATTACGCGGTCTAGTGACTTCCGTCTGCACGCGTTGATCATCCAAGCGATCGGAAATTTTTTGTGGAAGATCTTCCGCAATGACGGGTAATGCAGCTAAGCCGGCGAACGTAGTGATAAATAATTTAAATCTCATTTTCATTTTTGTAGTTTAATAGTAAATTATGTAAATAAAAATGAGTGCATTATATATGAGAATGATTCTTATAAAAACAAAAATATGATAAAAAGGCTATCTTTTAGATAGCCTAATAAAATTAAATGATTTCAAGTTGTTCGAGGGCGTAGAGAATACCGTCTTGTTCGATATTTTGGGTCACATAATTCGCTCGCGTTTTTAACGCTTGTTCCGCATTGCCCATTGCTACGCTGAACCCGACGGTATCAAACATCTCCAAATCGTTAAAACCGTCGCCGAACGCCATGGTATTTTCAATACTCAAGCCGAAATATTTAATCGCATCTTCTATACCGCGTGCTTTTGAATTTTCTTTTCTGAGAATATCAACACCCGTCGGATGCCAGCGACAAACTTTTAATTCGTCCGTAAAAATACCGCTTGCAGTCACTTCTTGATCTCGCGATTCGGGATAGAAAGCTAACAATTGCACGGCGGTATGCGTTAAATAATAGTCGGGATCAACAATATAATCCGCTTTAATCGGACTAAGCGCCTCATGTACGATTGTATTATCTTCGGATACGGCGATTTCATCTTGGCTGACAAAAGCATAAACAATACCGAGAGCGGTCAATTTTTCAATACATCTTTCAACTTGCGAAGCGGTTAAAGCATATTGACTGATTAGCTGATCTTTATAGAAATTATATTGCCCGTTGATCGTAACGAATAATTCGAAATAACGTTCGTCAATTAAAGGTTTTAATGCTTTTGGCAAACTGCCGAAATTCCGTCCGGTGGCGATTGCGGTAATAACGCCTTTTTGTTTTAAACGGGGTAATACTTCCTTTGTAATCGATTCGGGAATATGCGCTTTAGATTTGATATAAAGGGTTTCGTCGATATCGAAAAATACAATCTTGATGGGCTGTTTAGGTTTATTCATAGTTTATTTCCTTATATTTAATCGGAATTGTACTTTTTTCCGATCCGTATCGCAAAAATTCTTCGATTTTTCTTTATTAAATTTGATAAAACATAAAGCGTTTTATCAAGGAGAAGAAGATGAATAAATGGGATTTTCGTTGTATCGAATGTCATAAAAGATTACAGATTGCGGAACACGGTATTTGTAGTCGTTGTTTAAAAAAATTAGATATAACGCCTTATTGCGGTTGCTGCGGTTCGTTGTTAGTCGATAATCATCGTTATTGCGGAGAATGTTTGAGGAACGAGCCTAAATGGCATCGTATGGTACGGGTTTGTCGTTATAGCGCACTGATGACGGATTGGATCCATCGGTTTAAATTTCAAGGACAATATTGGTTGGATCGCACACTTGCCCGTTTACTTTTATTAGCCATTAAAAATGCGCAACGCGAACACGGTTTGATTTTACCGGAAGTGATTTTTCCCGTTCCGCTTTATTGGTTGAGATATTGGAAACGGGGTTTTAACCAAGCGGAATTGTTAGCAATTTATTTAGCGAAATGGTTAAATATTCCCATAGATACTCAAAGTTTAAAGCGGATACATAATACCAAGTCGCAACGAGAATTAACCGCCGTACAACGCCGTTATAATTTAAAAGGTGCTTTTTATTATCAACCTATATTTCCTTATCGGCGAGTTGCAATTATTGATGACGTAGTCACGACGGGTTCGACATTAAATGCAATTTGCAGCGAACTATTAAAACAGGGAGTAACGGAAATTCAAGTTTGGACATTAGCAAGGGCTTAAGTTTTAACTACAATATAATAAGGAGTATTTCTTCAAATATATTGTAATATATTGAGTGAATCTTTACGCTATAATCGATATTATTACTTTTCTATCTTGTCTAACCAGTGTTGCAAAGATAATTTAAATTATTATAATGTTTTTGAATTCTTTACTTTTTGCTTCTTGTAATATTAACGTTATCTATAAATTATTGATATGCAACCGTCAGTTTTTTGAGAAATGTTATTATTATATTTTAAGTAAGCGTAGAATTCCCTCCCGTATATATTAAGCGATTGTTATCCGGTCGTTTAATATTAATATGGAGATAAGCGTAATGAATTAGCCGCACTTAGACGGTTTTTAATGATTGAAACGTTAGAAACAGGAGTGTCAGGTTGTTTTAAAAGACGGTTGAAAAGGAGCTTCTGACCGTCTTTTTGTAAGAGAGGTTATGCTTTTGCCGAATACACTTTAAATTTGTTCGATTTGGCGATAACCTGATGCGAGCCGAAAGCTTTGTCCAATAAATCCGGATAAGGTAAGAAAACGTTCGCCACAATACGCAATTCTCCACCACGATTTAAACGCTGTTTCGCTTGCGCAATTAAATTTTCCACCGCGCGATAAGCGGTATCAATGCCATCATGGAAAGGCGGATTAGATACAATCAAATCAAAACGTTCTTCAATATGTGAAAAGACATCGCTTGCTATAACTGTTCCTTCCAAGGTATTTTCCGCAAGCGTACGGCGAGAGGATGCTAATGCCATTGCGTGAATATCGGACATAGTTAATTTAATTTTTTCAAATTGTTGTTTAAGGCTCGCCCCAATCACACCGGCTCCGCAGCCGAGATCCAATACTTTGCCTTTTAAACGATCCGCTTTATTAAATGTGGAAAGTAATAATTGTGTGCCGCCGTCTAACTCCGCCGAGCTGAATACCGCCGGTAAAGCGAAGATATTGAGATCTTGCAAGCGGTAAGATTTCCAGAATTTTTTGCAATCAAAGTCCGGTACGCTTTGCAACTCAAAATGATATAAACCGCAGCGACGAGCGGAATCAATTTTGGCGATATTGCCGTAAGGCTCAAGTAATTTTTCTACCGAACGCACACCGGCACGGTTTTCACCGATAATCAACATTTCTTGCCCGACATCGGCTTGTGAGAGCCATTGCAGTAATTGATGTTGGCATTCCTGTTTGTTTTTAGTCCAGTAAAAAACCGCTAATTCGGCTTTAATTTCGCAATCTAAGCCAAAGCTCACATCGGCAAATTGGCGTGCATAATCGAAATAACTGCTAAAAACGGCAACGCTTTTCGCATTCGCTTTTATTTGATCGGCAAAGCGATCTCGAACATCACCAAAAAGTAAAATGGATTTATTGGCAAATAACGGTAAATGACGAGTTAATACTTCACTTTCAAGAGAGAGCATAAATATCCTTTTATTTTTGAATATTACGGAGCGTAATCATAAAACATTTCCGCATTTTACCGACTTTTGGTACTATTCCCTACTTGTTTTTGCGAGGTATGAGATGAATCGGCGAGATTTGCTATTAAATGAGATGAATATTCCTCAATGGGTGCTGACAAAACCGCAAGTATTAAAGGGCGATGCGCAAATTCGCTTGGATAACGCGGTGAAACTGGTTGTGGTATGTGAAGAGAATCATCAAGCTAGCGGTCTGTTTTTGGATATTTTACGCACCTTGCAGTTACAGCCGAACCAATATCAATGGTTGGATGCGGAACAAGCCCAGCGTTTAGCTTTTGAACATCATCCTATTTTTTGGCTAATCCAATCAGAATTACAAGCGGTTGAAATTGCAAAAAAATTTGCAAATCAGACCGCTTGGCAGCATAGCTCGTGGCAAGATTTAACTAATGTCACAACTAAACGCCAACTTTGGCGACAAATGGAGGCGTTTTGTCAGCATTTTGAGGGTAATCATGATTGAAGTAGTGAATGAATCGGATTTTGACCGCTTGTTTGAAATTGAACAAGCCGCTCATCTTGTACCTTGGAGCAAAGGCACGTTACTCAACAATCAAGGCGACAAATATTTAAATCTTAAGCTGACCGAACAAAATCAAATTGTGGCTTTTGCTATTTGCCAAACCGTATTGGATGAAGCGACCTTATTTAACATTGCGGTTGATCCGAGTTTCCAAGCAAAAGGTTACGGCAAACGCTTATTATCCGCCTTAATTGAAAGACTGCGTGAACAGGGTATTTTAACGCTTTGGCTGGAAGTGCGAGAATCCAATCTCGCCGCACAAAAATTATATGACGCACTCGGTTTTAATGAAGTCACTATTCGTAAAAATTATTATCCGACACCGAGCGGCGAAAGAGAAAATGCCATTGTTATGGCACTGTATTTATAAATAATTAGGAACATTAAATATAATGACCACTGAAACCCCATTAATGACCTTTGAGGAATTGGATTTAGCCCCTCAACTGTTAAAAGCACTAAATAAAAAAGGCTACAAACGCCCGACCGCCGTACAAGCGGAAACCATTCCGCACGCGCTTGACGGTCGTGATTTACTTGGCTCGGCACCGACCGGTACTGGCAAAACCGCCGCATTTTTATTGCCTGCGATTCAACATTTACTGGATTACCCACGCCGTAAACCGGGCGCACCTCGTATTTTAATTTTAACGCCGACTCGTGAACTTGCGATGCAAGTGGCGGAAGAAGCTCAGGCTTTTGCCGAATTTACCAAACTTAGTATTGCGACGATTACCGGCGGTGTGGCGTATCAAAACCACGGCGAAGTGTTTAACAGCAACCAAGATATCGTGGTTGCGACACCGGGACGTTTAATGCAATACATCAAAGAAGAAAACTTTGACTGCCGTGCGGTAGAGATTTTGATCTTTGATGAAGCGGATCGTATGTTACAAATGGGGTTTGGGCAAGATGCGGAAAAAATTGCGGCGGAAACCCGTTGGCGTAAACATACGTGGTTATTCTCGGCAACGCTGGAAGGCGAGTTATTGGTGGATTTTACCGACCGTATTTTGGATAACCCGTTAAAAATTGATGCGGAACCAAGCCGCCGTGAGCGTAAAAAAATCCAACAATGGTATTACCATGCGGATAACTTAGAACACAAAACCAAATTGCTTGCTCGTTTAATTTCTACGATGGAAATGGAAAAAGCGATTGTATTCGTTCGCCGTCGTGAAGATGTGCGTGAGTTAAGCGATACGTTACGTAAACGTGGCTTACGTTCGACTTATTTAGAAGGCGATATGGCACAAACTCAGCGTAACCAAGCGATCACTCGTTTAAAAGAGGGCGTAGTGAATGTATTGGTAGCGACGGATGTTGCCGCTCGTGGTATTGATATTGATGATGTCGATTATGTGATTAACTTCGACTTGCCGTACAGTGCGGATACTTATTTGCACCGTATCGGTCGTACTGCACGCGCTGGTAAAAAAGGCTCGGCAATCTCATTGGTGGAAGCACACGATTACAAGCTGTTAGGTAAAATCAAACGTTATACCGAAGAGTTGTTAAAACCGAGAGTGATTGAAGGTTTGGAACCTCGTACCAAAGCGCCGAAAGACGGCGAGTTGAACACTACGACCAAAAAAGAAAAAGCACGGATTAAAAAACGCAAAGAAGCGAAAAAAGAAGCGGCAAAAGCTAAAGTAAAAGTGCGTCATAAAGACACTAAGAATATTGGTAAACGTCGTAAACCGGCTTCGGAAGCGGCAAAATCTGCGTAATACAAGCGGTTGAATTTTTGCAAAATTTTGCGGAAATTCGACCGCTTTTGTTTTCCAGTTTGTAGAGGAAAAGAAATGGATCTACACAATATCCGAGAAGATTATAGTAAACAAGAACTGTCCCAAGCCCATTGTCATGCAGATCCGATTCAGCAATTCGAACAATGGTTGCAAGAGGCTATTTTTACTCAAGTTAATGAACCGACCGCAATGAATGTGGCGACCGTTCTTGACGGCAAACCGACCAGCCGCATTGTGTTATTAAAAGAGGTGAATCCAAACGGCTTTGTGTTTTTTACCAATTATCAAAGCCGTAAAGGGCAAGCGATTGAGCAAAATCCTTATGCGGCATTAACCTTTTTCTGGGCGGAATTGGAACGATCGGTACGCATTGAAGGACGGATTGAAAAAATTTCCGCTGAGGAATCGGATCGCTATTTTGCCAGCCGTCCCTACGCCAGCCGAATCGGTGCTTGGGCGAGTGAGCAGAGTCAAGTGTTATCCGGTAAAAGCGAATTGGTGGCAAAGGCGGCATTGATTGCGGCCAAACACCCGTTACACGTGCCTCGCCCGCCGCATTGGGGCGGTTATATCGTATTACCGGAACGTATTGAATTTTGGCAAGGCAGACCAAGTCGTTTGCACGATCGTATTTGTTATCGCCTTGTGGAAGGTGTGTGGCATAAAGAAAGGTTGTCACCGTAAGACGGCAGAGATAAAAAATGGTGGGATTTCCCACCATTTTTGTTGATTTGACAGAATTAGACTAAAGACTTTTAGTCGGCTAATTTTGTACCGTACAGATAAGTGTAACCGAACGGACTTTGTTTGTAGTCTTGTACACGTTTGCTGGTCGGTGCAAAGTTAATGGAGTGTGCAACGTTAATCCACGGTGCCTGTTCTCTTAACAATACTTGTGCCTGTTCGTAGAGTTTAGTACGTTCCGCTTTATCCGATAAACCGAGCGCTTTGTCTAATAACGCATCTAACTCAGGGCTGTTAAAACGAGCATAGTTACTGTTGCCAACATTTGCCGAACCGAATAACGGTGATAAGAAGTTATCCGGATCACCGTTATCGCCCGACCAACCGTAAGTACCGGCAGTGAATTCGCCCGCTTTTGAGCGTTTAATATAATCGCCCCATTCATAGGTCACTAATTTCGCTTTTACACCGATTTTTGCCCAGTCCGCCTGAATAATTTCAGACATACGGCGCGGATTCGGATTTGAAGCACGCACCACCGGCTGTACCCAAAGTTCGGTTTCAAAGCCGTTCGGATAGCCTGCTTCTGCGAGTAATTGTTTCGCTTTTTCGATATTGAATTCCGATTCAGGTAAGCTATCGTTGTAGCCCCAAATGGTTGGCGGTAACGGATTTTTCGCCGCAATACCGGCACCTTGATAAACCACATCAATAATTGCTTTTTTATCGACCGCAAGATTTAACGCTTGGCGTACTTTGACATTATCAAACGGTGCTTTTTCAGTGTTAAATGCTACATAAGCGATATTTAAACCCGGTTGTGAAAGCAATTGCACTTTCGGATCGGTTTTCATTTTTTCAATATCGGTCGCATTCGGGAAGTCGATTAAATCACATTGACCTGCTTGTAATTTTGCATAACGAGCGGTTGCATCCGGTACGATTTCAAAAATTAAGCGGTCGAAATCGGCTTTACCTTTCCAATAATCTTTATGCGCCACATAACGGCTTGCCTGATCTAATACGTAACCGGTAAAGGCGAACGGACCGGTACCAATCGGTGTAGTGTCGATGGTTTCCGGTTTACCCGCTTTTAACATCGCATCCGCATATTCCGCAGAATAGATTGAAGTGAAATCCATCCCTAAACTTGAAACGAAGGTCGCATCACGTTTGGTTAAGGTAAATTTCACCGTATGATCATCCACTTTCTCTACCGATTTTAATAAAGTCGGGAATTTCATCGCTTTAAAGTACGGATAAGTCGCTTTTGATACCGTATGATAAGGATGATTCGGATCTAACTGACGGTTAAATGAAAAGACTACGTCATCGGCATTAAAATCACGGCTTGGGGTAAATTCTTTGTTTGAGTGGAATTTTACCCCTTTGCGTAAGTGGAAAGTGTAAGTTAAGCCGTCTTCGGAAATATCCCACGATTCGGCTAACGCCGGCTCAATTTCGGTCGAACCGCGTTTAAATTCGACTAAACGGTTATAAACTTGTTGGGAACTTGCATTGTACGAAATACCGTCCATTGCTAATGCAGGGCTTAAATGTTGCGGTGAACGGCTAACACAGTTCACGAAAGTTTTTTCGGCAGCCGGTTTCGCTGTAGTTTTACCGCCCGCATTTTTATCATCGCAAGCGGCTAAAGCCAGTACCGCTAATACGGCTGCGCTTACTTTAGTTAAATTGGCTAATTTCATAGGTTTCTCCAAGTAGGATTAGAATTATAAAAAGCATAATTTACCAAAGATTACCTTGTCTGATGGTGAGAGTAAAGAACAAAAGGCGTTTCGTTATAAGAAAACGATATAAAAAGCGGTCTAATTTCCGCTAAATTTTGCAAAAAAGTAGGAAAATTAGACCGCTGGCTCAAGGAGATTGAGTTAAAAATTAGTACATACCTTCACGTTCTTCACGAATACTGATGTAGATATTTTTCACTTGGGTGTAAGCATCCAACATCATTTGGTGGGTTTCACGTCCGATACCGGAAGATTTATAACCGCCGAACGGTGCGCCCGCCGGTAAAATATTATAGCAGTTTACCCAAACACGACCGGTTTCGATTGCTTGTGAAACACGTAACGCGCGGTTGATGTCTTTGGTCCAAACACCGCCGCCTAAGCCGTATTCCGAATCGTTTGCCATACGGATAACGTCTTCTTCGGTTTTGAATTTAATCACGGTTGCCACCGGTCCGAAGATTTCTTCTTGAGCGATACGGCTGTTATTATCTTTCGATTCGATTAAGGTCGGCTCGACGAATTCGCCGCAAGCAAGGTTGTCGGATAACACTTTTCTACCGCCGGTAATAATACGACAGCCTTCTTCTTCACCGATTTTCACATATTTTAAAATGGTGTTGAGCTGCCCCGCATTGACCTGCGCACCCATTTGCGTATCGTCTTCCCACGGTAAACCGACTTTGACTTTCTTAAATTCTTCGGCTAGTGCCGCCACAAATTTGTCGTAAATCCCTTCTTGTACGAAGATACGAGAACCGGCGCAACATACTTGCCCTTGGTTGAATAGAATACCTTTTTGCGCACCTTCCAACGCTTTGTCGAACGGCATATCGTCAAAGAAAATATTGGCCGATTTACCGCCTAATTCTAAGGTTGCCGGAATGAGTAATTCCGCGGCGGAAATCGCAATATGACGACCGATTTCAGTTGAACCGGTGAAGGCTAATTTATTGAAGCCTTTGTGATGTAACATATATTCGCCGGATTTAGAACCTTTACCGGTAATCACATTTAATACGCCTTTCGGGAGTAAATGGTTAATTTTTTGCGCAAAAGATAACAGACTTAACGAAGTGGTGCTGGAAGGGTGGATGACCACGGTACAACCTGCCGCCAATGCCGGTGCGATTTTCCACGCCGCCATTAAGAACGGGAAGTTCCACGGAATAATTTGTCCGACTACACCGATCGGCTCACGTAATACGAGCGAGAGTTCTTCTTGATTGATTTGATTTAAGCTGCCTTCGCCGGCACGAATCGCACTGGCGAAATAACGGAAGTGATCGGAAGCCAACGGAATATCCGCCGCTCTGGTTTCACGAATCGGTTTACCGTTGTCCAAGGTTTCCTGCAATGCAAATAATTCACTGTTTTCATCAATCACGTCGGCGATTTTATTTAAAATCGCCGCACGTTCCGCTACTGTCGTTTTACGCCAAGATTTAAATGCTTCTTGTGCCGCTTTCACCGCCGCATCCACATCCGCATCGGTCGCATCGACAAAATGCGCTAACACTTCACCGTTCGCCGGATTGTAAGAAGGAAGTAAATCGTTACCGCTGCCTTGAGTCCATTCGCCATTGATTAATAATCCGTAATTTTTATCGAAAACGTTAAGATCTTTCATTGCATAGCTCCTTATTGATTGTAGGACATAAACTCGTCTATATATTCGATAATATGCCTAACTTCTGAATTTGCAACGTTTTTTATACAAAAATGTTAATAAATTGTGAAAAGTGTGAGCTGGATCTCAAAACAAGCGGTTTGATTTTCGAGAAAATCGGCAAAAAATAAGGACGCCGTAGCGTCCTTATCGAGATAGACTATTTTATTGTTTCGGCGCACCGATTGGTAATACCGTACGGCCGAAGCTCTCATTAATGATTTCCGCCGCCGCTAAGTAGAACGCTAATAATGCGGTTAATAAACCGAAGTTACCGCCGATATGCGTGATTGAGTGATCGCCGGTGAAATCGCCCGCCGCTAATAAGTAGAAAGTGACGGTCAAGCTCAAGAAGATTGCCTGTAATGCGCGTGCTTTGGCTAAGGTGCCGATAAACATCATTAACGTGAACGTGCCCCAAGCCACTAAGTACCAACCGATAAACGGTGCGGTTACGCCTTCAGCGAAGAAGACTTTGAATAAGGCGAATGACCACCAGAAAGCACCGTAACTGGTGAATGCAGTGAAACCGAAAGTGTTACCTTTTGAAAATTCAAACATACCAGCAATCATTTGTGCCGTACCGCCGAAAGCAAAGCCCATCGCAAGCACTAAGCCAACGTTTTCGCCACCGAATGTACCGTTGTTGATTAAGCTAAGTAACCAAGTGGTTAATGCAAAGCCGCATAAACCTAGCGGGCCCGGATTAGCGGTTAAAGCGTTATGATTTGACATTGAAAACCTCGAGTCGTGATTAAAGAAAAATGTGTATATTACAAAAGCGCAGGATTATATAGATAACTTAAATGAGTTGCTATAACTTGATGTTAAAATTGTAAAATTTTTTATAAATTTGCCCGCTTGTGAGCTGAAAATGGCGAGATCTTGAAAAAAGTCAAAAAGAACCGGAGAAACTTATTTAAATGCTAATAATTTTTAATTAGAATAGCTTCCTTTTATTTATTCGGAGCTATTGTGTTTTTAATTGAAAATGCGACTTTTGCTATTCCTAGCCGTACTTTACTCCATTCAATTTCTTTGCAATTCGAACAAGGTAAAGTGTACGGGTTAATCGGACACAATGGCTCGGGTAAATCTACATTCATTAAATTATTGGCAAAACAAGAACAAGTATCAGCAGGTAAAATTCTATTTAATCAGAAAGAACTTAACCAATGGTCATCACGAGAATTTGCCAAACAAGTCGCTTATCTTCCGCAACATCTTCCGCAAGCTACCAATCTGACCGCCAGAGAGCTTATCGCCATGGGGCGTTATGCGTGGAACGGTTTATTCGGTTCCAATAAACAAAAAGATCATGAAGCTATCGAACGAGCTTTAGCCTTAACCCATACCGAGCAGTTTGCCGAGCAGTTGGTGGATACGCTTTCCGGCGGTGAGCGTTCTCGCATTTGGCTGGCGATGTTATTGGCGCAACAAAGCAAATTTTTGCTGTTGGATGAGCCGCTTGCCGCCTTAGACATCGCTCATCAAGTAGAAGTGATGGAATTAGTCAAAAAATTAGCGCGCGAGCTGAATTTAGGTGTGATTATTGTGATTCACGATATTAATTTGGCAGCACGTTATTGTGATCAGCTTGTGGCGTTGCATAGCGGCAAATTATTAGCACAGGGTGATGCGTTTGAGATTGTAAACAGCCCGAAATTAAAACAAATTTACGGCATTGATTTAAATGTGATCGAACACCCGGAAACCAAACGACCGGTGAGTTTTTATTGATGAAACGACTTATTTTTTTACCACGGAACACACAGAAAAACACAGAAAATATTTATCGTATTTTCCGTGGGGTTTCGTGTTTCTCCGTGGTTAAAACATTAGCGGTCATTTTTGGGCTTTTTTTTGCAATGTCTTGCGGGGTAAAAGCAAAATCTTTTGCAACTTTGGATTGGACGGTTGCGGAAACATTAATTGCTTTAGGCGAGAAACCGGTAGCGGTCGGTGATGTAAAAAGTTATCAGCAGTGGGTCAGTGAACCGGCGTTACCAAATGACACTTTAGATCTCGGCGTGCGAATGCAGCCGAACCCGGAGCAGATTCTTGCCTTAAAACAGGGCGATCACGATTTGCATTTTATTAATAGCAGTTTTTATGCTCAAGCCACCGCAACGCTCGAGCCGTTTTCCACGGTGACGTTGATAGATTTTTATAAGGAAGGTGATGCTTGGCAAAATATTGTGAATGCCAGCCGTAAAGTAGCGTTTATTGCAGATAAACAAGCGGCGTTTGAAGCGTTAATGACAAGCTATTTGCAAAAAATTAGTGAAATTCGACCGCTTGTTCAGCCTTATTTGGAACGCCCAATAGCCTTAGTGCAGTTTATTGATACACGCCATTTACGCATTTATGCCGTAAACAGCCCGTTTGGTGCGGTGTTATCACAACTCGGCTTTCGCAATGCGTGGAACGGTTCACAAAATGTGTGGGGCTTTGAAACGATTGATGTCACTCAATTAGCTAAACTGGCAGAAAATAGCCGTTTAGTGGTAGTAAAACCGTATCCGGCGAATATCGGTTCCGCCTTGCGTTACAACACCTTGTGGCAACATTTAGCCATGGCGAAAGATCCGTTAATTTTACCGGCGGTGTGGACATTCGGCGGTATTCCTTCCGCCCAACGCTTTGCCGAAATGTTTGCTAACGGATTATTGCACGGGAGCGAACAATGGTAAAAGCGAGCAAATTATTGTTCAGCGGATTAGCCGTGCTATTTGTCGGGCTACTGCTAACAACATTAACGTTACAACTACCAAACGGAAGTGGGTTAGCTTCGCTATTTTTGCCAAGTGAAAATCTGGAACTACTGCTGATTCAAAGTTATAGCTTACCGCGTGTTGTGATGGCATTACTTTCCGGCGGTTTGCTAGGTTTAGCGAGCTTATTATTACAGCAAGTGATGGCGAATCCGTTGGCATCGGATAATACGCTTGGCATTAGTAGCGGTGCGCAATTCGCCTTATTTTTAACGGCGATTTTTTTACCGGATTGGCTGGAATACGGCTCAAGTGCGGTCGCATTAATCGGTGCGGCATTCAGCCTGATTTTAGTGTTGAGTTTGGCGATGCGAAAAACAATGTCGCCCTTATTGTTGATCCTTGCCGGCTTAGTGGTAAATCTCTATTTCGGTTCGTTTTCCGCATTAATGATGCTGTTTTATCCGGAAGAATCTCGAGGTTTGGCACAATGGGGTGCCGGTTCTTTAGTGCAAGAAAGTTGGCGGGATTCCTTATTATTGATTGCTCAAACCATACCGGCTTTGTTACTTATCGGTTTATTTATTCGTCCGCTCACTATTTTGGCGTTAAATGATGCGAATGCACAGAGTTTAGGCGTACCGGTCGCAAAATTGCGGGTCATTGGCGTATTGATTGCGGCATTTTTAATTGCGGTCGTGGTGGCGAAAGTCGGTATGTTGGGTTTTATCGGCTTGGCTTCAGCAACTATCGTTCGCCAACTGCATATTCGCCGTTTTAGTCATCAACTATGTACTGCTTTTGTGCTGGGGGCGTTATTGTTGGCGAATACGGATTTGCTGTTACAGTTATTTGCCTTTTTTAGCGGGATTCATTTACCGACCGGTGCGGTGGTCGCATTATTAGGTACGCCGTTGTTGCTTTGGCTGATGTTTAGTGCATTGCCGCATACCGGACGTTTACAGCAAACGGATTCGCAAAAAATTCGTCAATTTCGACCGCTTGTTCTTATTTTGATACTCGGCGGTTTAGCCTTGACAATTTGCTTAGCGTTATTTGTCGGCAAAGGCATCAACGGCTGGCAATGGACGCAACAAAGCGAGTTAATTGCATTGCGCTTGCCTCGCTTAATGGTAGCGATAGCGGTCGGGATTTTACTGTCGGTCGCCGGTGTGATTTTACAGCGTTTGACTTTAAACCCGATGGCAAGCCCCGAATTATTGGGAGTGTCTTCCGGCACTTCGATGGGCGTTTTAGCTGCGTTATTCTTATTTGGTGTACAACAAACCGAATGGTTTTGGTTGGCAGGAATTCTCGGTGCTTGTGTCGCATTATTGGTATTAACTGTAATTAATCAGCGTAGCGGTATGTTGCCGGAAAAAGTGTTGCTGACCGGTATCAGCTTATCGGCATTATTTGATACTCTGCAACGTTTAGCGATTGCCAGTGGAGACCCTCGAGCCAATCAGCTGATTGCCTGGACATCGGGTTCGACCCAAAATGTAAGTCATGAAATGGCTATCGGTTTGCTAGCGGTCAGTTTTACGTTGCTTTTTGCAAGTTTGATTTTCAGTCGTTGGCTTGCTTTACTGGCGTTACAAGCGTCGATGGCACAATCGCTCGGCTTAAATCTCAAACAAGCTCGCTGGTGTTTAATTTTATTTAGTGCGTTATTAACTGCACTAGCGACCTTAGTTATCGGTCCGTTAAGTTTTATCGGTTTACTTGTACCGCAAATGGTACGTTTTTTAGGGGTAAAAAAAGTCCCACAACAGATTTTGATCTCGGCTTGTTTGGGCGGATTGATTATGTCGCTTGCCGATTGGCTCGGCAGACAGCTATTGTTTCCGTATGAAATTCCAGCAGGCTTAGTCGCCACATTAGTCGGCGGCACTTATTTCTTATTAATGCTAAGAAGAGTTTAAAAGATTATTAACAACATTTTAGGATGAATAAAATGAAAAAAACGTTTTTCTATTCGACAGTCGCTTCGGCAGTTGCCTTAGCCATCTCACCGGCAATCGCACAAGAAACCGCAGTATTGGATGAGGTGTCGGTGGTCGGCTCTGTTTCTAAAGCAGGTAAGGTGGAATATATGACACCTAAATCGGTATCTGTATTAACAGAAGAACAGATCAAAGAGAAAGGTTATAGACAAGCTGATGAAATTGGTCGTTATGAAGCAGGTATCTTAAGTCAGCCGTATGGAGGAGATATTGATACCCATGATTGGATTCGTATTCGTGGTTTTAGTCCAACTCTTCGTATTGACGGTACGGCAATGTATAGCTTTGGTTTTTATCATTGGCAACCGAATATGTATGGCTTAGAAAGTATTGAGGTTGTGAAAGGCGCAGATTCTCTTACTTATGGTTCAGCTCAAAGTGGCGGATTAATTAATTTAGTTAGCAAGC
Organism: Actinobacillus lignieresii; assembly: GCF_900444945.1. Lineage (NCBI taxonomy): Bacteria > Pseudomonadati > Pseudomonadota > Gammaproteobacteria > Pasteurellales > Pasteurellaceae > Actinobacillus > Actinobacillus lignieresii. Next base: position 2,198,752 of record NZ_UFRM01000001.1, read on the forward strand.
GTCCGACAAAAGAGCCGAAAGGTGAGTTGAAGTTTACGTTGGGAAATAGAAACGAGAGAGGTTTTTCAGCGGATTATAGTAATGTTATTAGTGAAAATGTTCGTTTCCGTCTAGTTGGTGATTACAACCGAAGAGACGGTGAGCCGAAAGGCAGTTATATGGATGCTTATTACTTTGCTCCAAGTCTTTCGTGGGATATTAGTAAAAATACCAGTTTGACTTTATTAGCAAGTGTTCAGCATGATAATGGTCGTCCAAGTTCAGGTTTTTTCCCTGCCGGTTATGAAAGATTATCTTCTTTAGGATTATCTAATCGTACTAATTTTGCAGAAAATGTACCGGAATATTTACGCCGTAATCAATATTCTGTCGGTTATGAATTTACTCATAAATTTAGTGATGATTTAGTTTATCAGTCAAATTATCGCTATGCTTATAGCAATAAAGACCAATTTAGTGCTTCTATCGGTTGGGATGGTTCATCTTTAAGTACAATGACGGCAAGAGGAAAAACCTTTACGCACTCATTAGATAATCGTTTAAGCAAAACATGGGCAATAGATCGCATTGAAAATATCTTAACGGTTGGTTTTGATTATACGACGGGTAAAAACTATGCAGCAAACGGTTATGGCAGTGAAATATTGAGTAACCTATACGGTAATTATCCAACAGCAGCACAACCGTTTGGTGCGGTATCTCCTTATGTAAATAAAGAAAGACAATTAGGCGTATATTTGCAAAATCAATTCCGTTTTGATAATAGATTGCTAGTAAATTTAGGCGCTCGCCGTGATTTTGCAAAGGGTGACTACTATAGTGCATACGGTGATGAGGGATATGATATTAATCATAATAGCTACTCAGCCGGTGTAATGTATATTACGGATTCGGGCTTATCTCCGTTTTATAACTATTCTGAATCTTTCCGCCCAATTTCAGGTTCTAATGTTAATGGGCACATAGTACGCTATAAGCCTTATGAAGGTTCGCAACATGAAGTAGGTTTTAAATATTTACCGAGTTTTGTTGATGGAACACTCTCTATTGCTTATTTTGATTTAAAAGAGAAAAATGGTTTGGTTCAGGGACAAGTGAACGGACAAGTTATTCAATTGCAAACAGAGAAAGCCAAAAGTAAAGGTGTTGAATTACAAACAGATATGAAGCTGAATGATAATATTTCGGCATTATTAGCTTATACTTATATTGATGCTAAAGTAAATAATATACGTAAGGCGATTATTCCTCGTCATACATATTCCGCTTTCATGAATTACGCATTCACAAATAATACATTAGCTGGTCTTAAAGTAGGAGCGGGAGTTCGATACGTAGGTACAAGTACTAATGGTGTAATAGAAGAAAAAGTTCCGGCTTATACATTAGTGGACTTAATGGCTAAATATGATTTCAACAAGCATTGGGTTGCACAAGTTAATGTTTCGAATTTGAGTAACAAAAAATACATAAGTGCATGTGATACCTATTGGTGTTATATGGGAGAAGGACGTAAAGTTACAGCGAACTTAACCTACAAATTCTAATTTGCAAAACCTATTAAAAGAGCTGATAATTTCAGCTCTTTTTTATCATAATCATAAGGAAACAATATGCAATTTAAAGACTATTTAGCCACCTTTTCAGCGGTTGATCATCTTGCCGGTTTAAATGTGCGTAACGCACAAGGGGAAGTGATTCATCATATTCCGGCTGTGGAAGGTAAATTGGGTTCACTTAAACTGTATAATGCATTAGCGGAAAAATTTGACGGGAAATTAACCGCTTCAGCGGCACAACAAGGTATTGAATGGTTTGCCGAGCACGCGGAAGACGCAAAACAAAATGCCGGTAAACACCCGAATATCGACTTACTGTTTAAAGTTATCAATCAAGATTTAGCATTAACGCTCGAGCCTGTCGCTAAGTAATTATCGTGAAGTAACTCGCAAACAACAAGCGGTCGGAATTTGCAAAAAATTTGCAGAATCCGACCGCTTGCTTTTAGGGAAAACTGAGAATTATTTGGTTAATAAATCTAACGCTTCTTGATATTTCGCCACGGTTTTTTCAATTACGTCCGCCGGTACTTTCGGTGCCGGAGCCTGTTTATTCCAACCGCTGTTTTCCAACCAGTCACGCACAAATTGCTTGTCGAATGACGGCGGGTTTGTGCCTTCTTGGTAAGTATCTACCGACCAGAAACGGCTTGAGTCAGGGGTTAGCACTTCATCCATTAAAGTTAGCGTACCGTTCTCATCCAAACCGAATTCAAATTTGGTGTCGCAAATAATAATGCCTTTTGTGAGCGCATATTCCGCCGCTTCGGTATAAAGTGCAATCGCCGCATCACGAACTTTCGCGGCTAATTCCGCGCCGATTTGGCGTTCGCATTCTTCGTATGAAATATTGATATCGTGATCGCCCACTTCCGCTTTGCTTGACGGGGTGAAAATCGGTTGTGGCAATTTGCTTGCTTCTACTAAACCTTCCGGTAATTTTAAGCCGCAAATCGTACCGGTTTGCTTGTAATCTTTTAAGCCCGAACCGGTTAAATAGCCGCGCACGATAGATTCGATTTTTACCGGTGTTAAGCGTTTACAAACGACAGCACGGTGCTGAATCGCTTCCGCTTCTTCTTTCGGTAATACATCAAAAACGGAATCGCCGGTAAAATGATTCGGCATAATGTGGGCTAATTTTTGGAACCAGAAATTAGAAATTTGGGTAAGGATTTCGCCTTTACGAGGAATCGGATCATCTAAGATCACATCAAATGCGGATAAACGGTCGGTGGCGACCATCAACATACGTTTATCATCAATTTCATAAAGATCACGTACTTTTCCCGAATAGATTTTTTTTAAGCTAATTTGCATGGTTAAAAATTCCTTTAGAATAAAAAATTAAACGAATTATACTCTTTTACGCAAACGATTGCGAATTTATTCTAACGAGTAAAAATTTTTTTAAAAAACAGCTTGCAATCTATAAATTTTAGGCGTATGTTAAAAAGCAATTCAACAAATTTATATTGAGAAAGCTATTATGAACTTTACCCGTACTCATCATCACCATCATTCAACCTGATATCTTTCGGGCATTTGAGTGTGGTCGGAAGGTAGAAAATCTTCCGAGTACATATAAAGCAAAATCGCATATCGCAGCAAAATACAAAACCTCTCGGAAGGCAACTTTCGAGAGGTTTTTTATATCCGAAATTTAAACACAACATGGGAAAGACAAAATGACAACCACAAACCGTTTACGTATCGCTCTGCAGAAAAAAGGGCGTTTAAGCAAAGATTGCAACGAATTACTCAAGCAATGTGGGGTGAAAATCAACTGGAACGAACAACGTTTAATCGCTTATTCGGAAAATATGCCGATTGAAATTTTACGGGTGCGTGATGACGATATTCCAGGCTTGGTTTTTGAAGGCGTGGTGGATCTCGGCGTGATTGGAGAAAATGTACTGGAAGAAGAGGAACTTGGTCGCCTTGCTCGAGGTGAACAAGTTGAATATAAAAAATTACGCACCTTGGATTTTGGCGGCTGCCGTTTGTCGTTAGCGATTGATCGTGACCGCAGTTATAACGGTGTGCAAGACTTCGTTAATTCACGTATTGCCACCAGCTATCCGAACTTACTCAAACGCTATATGAACGAAAAGGGCGTAGCATTTAAAAGCACCTTACTTAACGGCTCTGTCGAAGTCGCCCCTTCCGCCGGTTTAGCCGATGCGATTTGCGATTTGGTTTCATCCGGCGCAACCTTGGAAGCGAACGGCTTAAAAGAAGTGGAAGTGATTTATCAATCCAAAGCCTGCCTGATTCAACGTGCCGAACCGCTTTCAGCCGAAAAACAAGCGTTAGTCGATCGGCTACTTACCCGTATTCAAGGCGTACAACAAGCGGCGGAAAGTAAATACATTATGCTGCACGCTCCAAAAGATAAACTCAAAGAAATCACCGCACTTTTACCGGGTGTGGAAAACCCAACCATTCTCCCGCTCGCTAATGATTCCGCCCGTGTTGCGATGCACGTAGTTAGCCAAGAAAACTTGTTCTGGGAAACCATGGAACAACTGAAAGAAATGGGCGCAAGTTCAGTGCTTGTGCTACCGATTGAGAAGATGTTGGCTTAGAAATCTCCCCCTAGCCCCCTCTTTATCAAAGAGGGGGAATAAACGGAGAAAGAAAAGCCCCCCTCTTTTGTAAAGAGGGGCTGGGGGAGATTTAAAAACGAAAATGGAGAACAATATGCAAACCCTAATTTGGAAAAACTTAACCGAACAACAACGCAAAGAATCACTTACTCGCCCTGCGATTAGCTCTGCGTTCAATATTCAACAAGCGGTCGATTCTATTCGTGAAAACGTATTGGCAAATGGCGATAAGGCATTATTCGAGCTATGCGAAAAATTCGACAAAGTGAAATTAGATAATCTTGTTGTTTCAAAAGCGCAGATTCAAGCGGCAAGCGATCGTTTATCAGATGAACTAAAACAAGCGATCCAAAATGCCAAAGCGAATATTGAAAAATTTCACACCGCACAAATTCCGCAGCCGGTGGACATCGAAACTCAAGCAGGCGTGCGTTGCCAAGTGGTTACACGCCCGATTAATCGTGTCGGTTTGTATATTCCGGGCGGTTCTGCACCGCTATTTTCCACCGTGCTAATGCTCGCCATTCCCGCCAAAATCGCAGGCTGTAAAAAAATCGTGCTTTGCTCGCCACCACCGATTGCGGACGCTATTCTTTACGCTGCCGATCTTTGTGGCGTGGAAACCATTTACCCTGTGGGCGGTGCGCAAGCGATTGTCGCAATGGCTTACGGTACGGAAACTGTAGCGAAAGTGGATAAAATTTTCGGGCCGGGCAATAGTTTCGTCACCGAAGCCAAACGCCAAGTGTCACAAAGCGTAAACGGTGCTGCGATTGATATGCAGGCAGGGCCTTCAGAAGTATTAGTGCTGGCGGACGAAAATGCCGACCCTGATTTTGTGGCAAGCGACCTACTTTCCCAAGCGGAACACGGTGCAGACAGCCAAGTGATTTTAGTCACGCCAAGCGAAACCTTGGCAAAACAGACCGCACTTGCCATTAACCGCCAACTTGCAGAATTACCGAGAAAAGAGACCGCTTGCAAAGCTCTAGAACATAGCAGAATTTTCATTGCCGAAAGTCTCGAACAAGCGGTCGAAATCAGCAACGAATATGCCCCTGAACACTTGGTGGTGCAAGTGGAAAACGCCCGCTCATTGCTCGACCAACTCGACAACGCAGGCTCGATTTTCCTAGGGGCATATTCCCCAGAAAGTATGGGCGACTACGCCAGTGGCACCAACCACGTTCTGCCGACCTACGGTTACACCCGCACCACATCAAGCCTAGGCTTGGCGGATTTCAGCAAACGAATGACCGTGCAAGAACTCACGCCACAAGGTTTCAAAGATTTAGCCAAAACAGTGGAAGTGATGGCAAGTGCGGAACAGCTAGAAGCCCACAAACAGGCGGTGTCGATTCGATTGGCGAAGATTGCCTAGGACGAGCCGTCCTAGAATCGATAATCCCAGCCCCGCTGGGGTTGAAAATTAGAAAGACAAAGAGCCACAGGGTGGCTCGGATTAAGTAACCCCATACGGCTCGTATGGGGGTGGAAGGAACAAAATATGCAAATCTCTCAACTCTCTCGAAAAAATGTTCAAGCCTTAACCCCTTACCAATCGGCTCGCCGCTTGGGGGGCAATGGCGATGTGTGGCTGAATGCGAACGAATACCCGACTTCGCCAAACTTTGATTTAATCAACCGCACTTTTAACCGCTATCCGGAAGCCCAACCTGCTGATGTGGTAAATGGTTATGCCAAATATGCAGGCGTAAAACCTGAAAATGTGATCGTTACCCGTGGCGGCGATGAAAGCATTGAGCTGATTATCCGTGCCTTTTGCGAGCCTGCCGACAGCGTGCTTTACTGCCCACCGACTTACGGAATGTATAGCGTGTCGGCAGAAACCTGTGGCGTGGGGCTGAAAACCGTGCCTTTAACCACAGATTTTCAACTTAATTTGCCTGAAATCGAACGCAACCTTGACGGAGTGAAAGTGGTGTTCGTCTGTAGCCCAAACAACCCGACTGGCACGCTCGTCAAGCGGGCGGATTTGCTCAAACTTTTGCAAATCACCGCAGGACGAGCGATTGTGGTGGCGGACGAAGCCTATATTGAATTTTGCCCCGAAGCGACAATGGCGAGCGAGCTTGCTAACTTCCCACATTTGGCGATTATCCGCACGCTTTCCAAAGCCTTTGCTCTAGCAGGGCTACGTTGCGGTTTTACCCTTGCTAATGAAGAATTAATCGGCGTTCTGCAAAAAGTGATTGCACCTTATCCGTTGCCTGTACCTGTTTCTGATATTGCTGCTCAAGCCTTAACTGAACAAGGACTAAATGAGATGAAACAACGTGTGGCAAATGTGCTAGAAAACCGAGCATGGTTAATCGGACAGCTTAAAACCATTCCAAGCGTGATGGAAATTTTTGACACCGAAGCTAACTATGTTCTCGTCAAATTCCAAGACGGACAAAAAGTGTTTAAAGCATTGTGGGAAAAAGGCATTATTTTGCGAGACCAACACAAAGCCTTGGGATTGCAGAATTGTATTCGTATCTCGATTGGGACGAGGGAGGAGTTGGAGAGAGTAATCGATGAAATCCGAGTAGCCTGATGCGGAGCATCAGTACTATGCGTAACCTAGTACGTAGTGCTAGGATATGAGCAAAAACCACGCACTAACGTACGTGGTTATGCATAGTGATGTCGCTCTGCGACATTGTCAAAAGGAGAAAATATGAGCTACACCAGAAATCTATATCACATCATTTTTCGTACAAAATATGGTGTGCCGAGTATCGTAGAAGAAAATGAAGAATATCTTTATCGCTACATTTGGGGCTTTGTACGAGAACATCATTCGGTGCTTTATAGAGTGAATGGTATGCCAGATCATATTCATCTTTTGGTGGAACTGCACCCAATGCTTTCCGTAGCGGAATTTGTGCAGAAATTGAAAACCACAACCCATAAATGGATTGATGAAAATAAACACTTATTTCCTGAATTTTATGCGTGGTCGAGAGGATATTGTTCTTTGACCTATTGCGAACGAGATAAAGAAAAAATCATCAATTACATTAAAAATCAGAAAGAACACCATAAAACGCAAAATTTTGTTGATGAGACCAAATTCTTACTGACTGAAGCAGGCATTGAAATCAACGAAAAATTTTTTGAAAAAGATCTATAGCGATACAGAGTATCGCTACTATGCTTAGCCTAGCACGAGAGTGCTAGGAAACAGGAGAACCAATATGCAACCGACCCTATTCATCGACCGTGACGGCACTCTAATTGACGAGCCGAAAACGGATTTTCAAATTGATAGTTTGGAAAAACTGAAACTGGAACGTAATGTGATTCCTGCGTTACTGAAATTGAAAGATCACTACCGTTTTGTGATGGTCAGCAATCAAGACGGTTTAGGCACAGAGTCGTTTCCGCAGGAGAATTTCGACAAACCGCACAATGCGATGTTGGAGATTTTTCGTTCGCAAGGCATTGAATTTGATGCGATTTTGATTTGTCCACACAAGCCAGAAGACAATTGCGATTGTCGTAAACCGAAGATCAAATTGCTGAAAAAATATATCGACAAAAAATTGTTCGATCCCGACCGCAGTTTTGTGATTGGCGACCGTGCCACAGATGTTGAACTGGCGGAAAATCTCGGCATTCAGGCGTTGCAATATCACCCGGAAAAATTGGATTGGGATCTGATTGTGGAAAAATTATTGCCAAAAACGACCGCTTGTGAACGCCCACCACGCTATGCGGAAGTGGTTCGCACCACCAAAGAAACCGATATCAAAGTGCAGGTGTGGCTAGACGAAACGGGCGTGAACCAAATTAGCACAGGCGTGGGCTTTTTCGACCATATGCTCGATCAAATCGCCACGCACGGCGGTTTCCGAATGAACGTGCAATGTAAAGGCGACTTATGGATTGATGAACACCACACTGTTGAAGACACCGCTCTTGCTCTCGGCACGGCATTAAAACAAGCATTAGGCGACAAACGTGGTATTCAACGTTTCGGCTTTGTGCTACCAATGGACGAATGTAAAGCGGAATGCACCATGGACTTGTCGGGTCGCCCATACTTCAAATTTAAGGCAAAATTCAAGCGTGAAAAAGTCGGCGATTTTAGCACTGAAATGACCGAGCATTTCTTCCAATCGATCGCCTACACCCTAATGGCAACGCTCCACCTGAAAACCAAAGGCGACAACGACCACCACAAAATCGAAAGCCTATTCAAAGTATTCGGCAGAACCCTAAGACAGTGCATCAAAGTGGAAGGGAATGAATTGCCGAGTTCGAAGGGTGTGTTGTGATTTTCAGCAAAATGTAAATAATGTGAACAGTAGGGACACACTGCGTGTGTCCGTCGTGAAAACGGAGCGTGATTTAAAATGGACGCACGCAGTGCGTCCCTACAATCACGTTGGAAAAGTGCGGTTGGATTTTGCAAAGTTTTTGGGGATTTGACTGTTTATCATTAAGGAAGCCAATATGACAAATCAATTATCAATAGTAGAAAATAGCTTAACATTAGAAGTTACATCATTAATACAAAAATCAGTTCTAAGTGTTAGAGAAGATATGCAAGACAATCCTTATATTTTAGAAGCTATCAGGGTTTTATCTGTTCAAGGATATCGAAGTGCAATAGGATGTTTTTGGAATGCAGTTGTTGATGATTTGAGAAATAAAATTTTATATAGAAGTATCGATTTATTTAATAAGGAAATAAAACCAAACAAAGAGATAAAAAATTATGAAGATTTTCAAAATTATATAAATGATGATCAATTAATTGATGGAGCATATAAAATTGGAGTGATAGGTTGGGAAGCACAAAAAATTCTCAAACATGCCAAGGAAACTAGACATATTTTTGATGGGCATCCTAAAAGTAGTGACCCCAGTATTATTAAAGTATTAGATATGTTTAATGATTGTATTAAATATGTGCTAAATCAAGAGTATCCAAGTAAAATAATTGACATAAATGAATATATAAAGGTTCTTGAAGTTAATACATTTGATAGAAATGTTATTGCAGTTTCTAACGCTTTTGGGGATTTGCCAGAAATATATAAACAAGAGTTAATAAATCGGTTTTTTAATATATATATTCACCCGCAAACAACTAGTATATTAAGTTCTAATATTGAATTTGTATCTCCTATTTTATGGGGGTTATTAACAAAAGATATAAAGTTACAAATAGTAAGAAGAATTGACCAATTAATAATTCAGGGTAATTCTGATGTTACAAATAAAGGATTTTCTTTTGTTAGATTAGTTAATGCAAATGGATATTTATCGCAATCCTCTAGAGAATATAAATTACAACCGCTTATTAATAATTTAAAACAAAATACGCATAATTGGAGTGTTGAAAACCAATGTGTTAGAGAATTATATAATTATGCAGATATTGTACCTAATAAGTATATTAGAGATTATGTTTGGGCTTTGACTCATACATATATAGGTAATGTTGGGTATAGCTATAATTATAGCAGAACTGATTTTTATGCTAATGAAGCATCTGTATATATACCGCAGATGTTTGAAAAATTTAATAATGAAATGATAGAAGCTTTTATTGAAACGATAAAAACAAGTGATTCTCTGAAGAGAATTATAGAAACTCCATCAAAATTACGAAGATTAAGAAATCTAGCAGTAAAGGTTGAGGATAAACTAACTACTAATAATCAATCAAAAGATTTTTTACGCATATTGCTTGATGAAACTAAAGAAAAAGAATTTTTTGATGAGTTAAGATAAATAATGAGTAATAAATGACTAACCTAATAATCATCAACACAGGCTGTGCAAACCTGTCATCTGTAAAATTTGCATTCGATCGCTTGGGGATTCAGGCGGAGATTAGTTGTGATTTAGACAAAATTAAATCGGCAGACAAGCTCTTGCTCCCTGGTGTGGGGACGGCTATGGCTGCGATGAAGATTTTGCAAGATCGTGATTTGATTGACACCATTCGCAACGCCACTCAGCCAGTGCTTGGTATTTGTTTGGGTATGCAGTTAATGACAGAATTTTCTGCCGAAGGTGAGGTGGACACGCTCAAGCTAATGAGCGGCAAAACCGAGCTAATCCCAAATACGGGCTTGCCATTGCCACATATGGGCTGGAACAAGATTCAATATCAAGCCGACCACCCGTTATTTCACGGCATTGAGCAAAACAGCCATTTCTATTTTGTGCATAGCTATGCGGTGTTGCCGAATGAAAACACCATTGCTACCGCTGACTACGGCGTGCCTTTCTCGGCAGCGATTGCGAGCAAAAACTTCTACGGTGTGCAGTTCCACCCCGAGCGTTCAGGCAAAAATGGCGCAATGTTGTTGAAGAATTTTGTGGAGCTTATTTAGTGCCTCATACTGCCGTATGAGGTTACGCATAGTGCGGTTGCTCCGCAACCAATTTTGTTTGTCGCAGAGCGACAATACAATTATTAACCTAGCACGGTTAGTGCTAGGCATACAGGAAACAAACACAATGAAAAAATCAATAATTATCCCCGCCCTTGACCTGATTGACGGCAATGTAGTGCGGTTACATCAGGGCGATTATGCTAAGCAAACCACCTATTCCGACAATCCGATTGAGCAGTTCGCTAGCTACCTTGCACAAGGGGCGGAGCAGTTGCATTTGGTCGATTTGACTGGGGCGAAAGATCCGATGAAAAGACAGACCGCACTTATCGGCAAGATTATTGCGGAAACAAATTGCCAAATCCAAGTGGGCGGTGGTATTCGCACCGAGCAGGACGTGGCGGATTTATTGGCAGTGGGGGCAAATCGTGTAGTAATTGGCTCAACGGCGGTGAAAGATCGAGCTATGGTCAAAGGCTGGTTTGAAAAATACGGTGCGGAAAAATTCGTACTGGCGTTGGACATAAACATTAACGCAAGCGGTCAAAAAATTATTGCGATTAGCGGTTGGCAAGAGGCGAGCGGCGTGTCGCTCGAAGAGCTGATCGAAGATTATCAAGCGGTCGGATTGCAGCACGTTTTGTGTACCGATATTTCCCGAGACGGCACGTTGGCTGGCTCGAACGTGGATCTTTACCGTGAAATCAGTGCCAAATACCCTGAGATCCAATTCCAATCATCAGGCGGAATCGGTTCGCTTGACGACATCAAGGCGTTAAAAAGCACAGGCGTAGCGGGCGTAATCGTTGGGCGTGCGTTGTTAGAAGGTAAGTTTAATGTAGCGGAGGCAATCGAATGTTGGCAAAACGGATAATCCCTTGTTTGGACGTGCGTAACGGTCAGGTAGTGAAAGGCGTGCAGTTTCGCAACCACGAAATTATTGGCGATATCGTACCGCTTGCGAAACGCTATGCACAAGAAGGGGCGGATGAGTTGGTGTTTTACGACATTACCGCCTCATCAGACGGTCGCACGGTGGATAAAAGCTGGGTGGAGCGTGTGGCACAAGTGATCGATATTCCGTTTTGTGTGGCAGGCGGGATCAAAACCCTTGAAGATGCGGAAAAATTGTTCGCATTCGGGGCTGATAAAATCTCGATAAATTCGCCCGCACTTGCCGATCCGAATTTGATTACCGCATTGGCAGATCGCTTTGGCGTGCAAGCTGTGGTAGTGGGCATTGATAGCTGGTTCGAGCAAGAAACAGGCAAATACTGGGTCAATCAATATACTGGCGATGAAAAACGCACTCGCCAAACCAACTGGCAACTGCTTGACTGGGTGCAAGAAGTGCAAAAACGCGGCGCAGGCGAAATCGTGCTAAATATGATGAACCAAGACGGTGTTCGCAACGGCTACGATTTAACCCAACTCAAATTAGTGCGTGAAGTGTGCAAAGTACCGTTAATCGCTTCAGGAGGTGCCGGCGAAATGGTGCATTTCCGAGATGCGTTTATTGAAGCAAATGTCGATGGCGCATTGGCAGCGAGTGTGTTCCATAAGCGGATTATTGAGATTGGGGAGTTGAAGGCGTATCTTGCGGAAGCGGGTGTGGAAGTTCGGAAGTAATACACTGCGTACGTATACCTAGCACTAACGTGCTAGGTTAAGCATAGTTTTGTCGCTCTGCGACAGTTTAGGTTGCGGAGCAACCATACTATAAGTAACCTCATACGTTAGTATGGGGTATAAGCGGTCAAATTTTAGGAAAAATATGCAAATTCAAAATATAAACTGGCAAAAAGTAGATCAATTACTCCCGGTCATTATCCAACACTTCCAAACCAGTGAAGTATTAATGTTGGGTTATATGAACCCAGAAGCGTTAAATAAAACCTTAGCGGAAAAAGTCGTAACTTTCTATTCTCGCACCAAGCAACGCCTGTGGACGAAGGGCGAAACCTCAGGGCATTTTCTCAATGTGGTAGATATGAGTTTGGATTGCGATAACGATACGTTATTGATTTTAGTGAATCCAATCGGGGCGACTTGTCATACGGGTGAGGGGAGTTGTTTCCACCAATTTGAAAGCCAGTCCGAAGGCGATTGGACGTGGTTTGCGAAATTGGAACAGGTGCTTGCCGAGCGCAAATATGCCGATCCGGAAAGTTCTTATACCGCCAAACTCTATACTAAAGGCGTGAAGAAAATCGCTCAAAAAGTGGGAGAAGAGGGCGTTGAAACCGCATTGGCGGCGGTGTCGCAAGATAAAGAAGAAGTAGTAAGCGAAGCGGCGGATTTAGCCTATCATTTAACCGTATTATTACATTCGATGAATCTCGAATGGGGCGATGTGATTGCTAAATTAAAAGAGCGTTATCAGGGCATTGGGCTTCACCCAGAAGGCTCTAATAAATAATACAAGCGGTTGGATTTTGTAAAAAATTTGCAAAATTTGACCGCTTGCGTATAATTCGCCCCTCAAAATTGGTTGCCGAGTTCCCTTACCTCGGCTTTTTTATTTTTAAAAAGGAACAATATGAACTTTCAAATTGATTTTTCAGACGCACAAAAGCGTCGTTCTCTGGTTTTACTTTCCCTTTTTCATATCTTTATTATCGCTATCAGTAACTATTTGGTACAGATTACTTTTGAGGTCAAGATTCCGTTTACCGATATTGTGATTCCGACCACTTGGGGGACTTTCACTTTCCCGTTTGTGTTTTTGGCGACGGATTTAACCGTACGAGTATTTGGTGCAAGTCTTGCCCGTAAAATTATTTTTGTCGGTATGTTGCCGGCGTTACTGATTAGTTATGTGATTTCAGTGCTGTTTTTTGAGACGCAATTCCAAGGCTTTAATGCGTTAAACGAATTTAATCTGTTCGTGTTTCGTATTGCTTTAGCCAGTTTCTGTGCTTATGTGGTGGGGCAGTTATTGGATATTGTGGTGTTTAACCGCTTACGTCAGGGTAAAACTTGGTGGCTTGCGCCGATGTGTTCGACCATTTTCGGCACCTTGATTGATACCTTCGCTTTCTTTGCGGTGGCGTTTTATAAAAGCGATGATGCTTATATGGCGGAACATTGGTTCACCATCGGTACGGTGGACTATGCGTTTAAACTATTTGTTAGCTTATTACTGTTTTTACCGCTCTATGGCGTGTTACTCAATTATTTAGTCAAAAAATTTAAACTGAAATAGTCGTTTGGGGATTATGCCGAAAAAAGGTATAATCCCCTTACTTTTTTCTGCGTATTTGCAAGAAAATTGAGAAATTTAACCGCTTAAATTAAGAAGAGAGAGCAGCATGAGCAAGATTCCATTAAGAACTGAAGAAGAGATTGAGAAATTACGTGTCGCTTGTAAATTAGCCTCTGACGTATTGGTAATGATTGAGCCGTATGTGAAAGAAGGCGTAAGCACGGCAGAATTAGATCGTATTTGCCACGAATATATCGTAAACGAACAGCAGGCGATTCCGGCGTGTTTAAACTATCACGGCTTCCCGAATGCGACTTGTATTTCATTGAACGAAGTGGTGTGCCACGGTATTCCGAGTGCGGATCGCAAGTTGAAAAAAGGCGATATTTTAAATATTGACGTGACGGTGATTAAAGACGGTTACTACGGCGACAACTCAAAAATGTATGTGGTCGGCGAGCCGAGCATTCGTGATAAACGTTTAATTGAAGTGACGTTAGAATCGCTTTATATCGGTTTACGCACGGTAAAACCGGGCATTCGTTTAAAAGAAATCGGTAAAACCATTCAGCAATATGTGGAAAAACAAGGTTTCTCTGTGGTGCGTGAATACTGCGGTCACGGTATCGGTACCGAATTCCATTGTGATCCGCAAGTGCTTCACTACAATTCTGATGACGGTGGTGTAGTATTGCAAGAAGGTATGGTGTTTACCATTGAGCCGATGGTGAATGCGGGTAAAAAAGAAATCCGCAATATGCCGGACGGTTGGACGGTGAAAACTAAAGACCGTAGCCATTCGGCACAGTTTGAACATCAAATTGTGGTAACCAAAGAAGGCTGTGAAGTGATGACGATTCGTGACGAAGAAATTGCCGAAGGTCGCATTTCTCGCATTATGAAAAACGTTTAATCGTGATACACAAAAAATCCACCGTACAAGCGGTGGATTTTTTTATGTTTTTTGTAATGAAATGTAACTAGGCTTTCGTTAGAATTTCTAATAGCTCGGCTTCAACTTGTTTACCGAATTTACCCATACGGAAATCGGCTTTCAACTCGTCAAAATTTTCCGGTTCCGCTGCCATTTTTTGCTTTAAGAATTGCGGAAATTCGCATAAAACCAGTTCGGTTTTTCCGTTACGAATATCAAAGATACTTGGAATTTTTTGTGCTGAAATGACCGCTTGTTGCTGTTCGTCGCTATCAAAATGTTTACGTTCTTTGTTGTCTTTACGGGCGACGTATTTCACATTGATATTCGGATTGAGTTTGGTCATACGTTGGAAGTAAGCGACAATTTCTACGCAGTCCGGGCAATAAGGCTCCGCCATCACCAGCCAATCGCCTTGTACGCCGACGGCTTTAAGCTTTTCTTCGGTTTCCGCTTCTAATTTTACATCGACGTAAACCTCAAGCTGATTTTCACGGTCTTCGTCACTATTAAATTCTAAATATTCATAAAAATGTGCCATAGGATGTCCTTTTAAACAGAGTATTTTTGATATTAATGTCGCCAAATAATTTCGCAATCCACTTTTGTACTGTTAATCGTTTTGCGTTGCAGTTTTTCCCGCATCAGGCGGAAAGCGCTTAAAGCGATTTGATCGTGATCTTGTGCGATTGAATGAATATGAAACGGTAGCGCATCAAGCAAATGATGATCGTCAAAGGTGGCTAAATGCAGCTCCTGATTCATCAATTTCGCCATTTGTTTATGTTCGGTTAAATAGCGCAATACGCCTTCCAAAATGGTATAAGAAGCGGTAAACACCGCTTCCGGTAAACGTCCTAAACGCTCAACCACTTCGGCAAACATTGCATAGCCCGATTCCGGTTGGTAATCTTTATGTAAAATCCAATCGCTTTGTACTGCTAAATGCGATTGTTCCAAACCTTCGTAAAAACCTTTTAAGCGCGAGGTACTCGGCGAAAGCGAAAGTTGTCCGCCTAAATAGAAAAATTCTTTCGGCTGGTAAGCCCGTACGATGTTTTCCACCAATTTCGCCACGCTTGGCGTATCGTCGCTGACGATATAATTCAATTCCAAATTCGGAATATGGCGGTCGATATGTAACACCGGCGTGTGCTTGATGATTTTTTGATAATAATTCGGGTCTTGATGCGTCGGGGCGGTAATCAGCAAATCCACTTGGCGATCAAGCAAACGATCAATCACCAGTTTTTCTTGCTGAGGATTATCGTCGGAACAAGCGATCACAAGCTGTAAACCGTTTTCTCGGCACAGTTTTTCAAGATTGCGAGCGGTTAAAGCGAAACCGTAGTTGGTGAGATCGGGAATCACTAAGCCGATAACGTTAGAACGCTGCGCTTGTAACGCTTTGGCATAGATATTGGCACGATAGCCGTATTGTTCGGCGATCGCTTGTACTTTTTGGCGCGTTTCGGGTTTGATGCGAAAATCATCGCTTCTACCGTTGAGAATCATACTTGCCGTCGTTTTCGACACGCCGCTAAGTGCCGCTATATCGCTAAGCGTCAGGCGTTTTTTAGCTTTGGATTCCACAATGTTCTCCTCAAAGGTGGCTTCTAATTTTGAAGCGAAAGGGCGCAAGTTTTGCTTGCGCCTATTGTTATTATTTATCTTGAATTTGAATCGGCTGCACTTGAGCAATCTGAACAGTCAGCGGACGAGAAGTTTCTAACAGATTGATTCGATTTGCAATAAAGAATCGCGATGTCATCACTTTTTCTCCGCCGTTGATGAAAATTTCCACGATAGAGCGGTCGAAAAAAATCTCTAATTTATCGAGTTTCTCAACTTCACAATGACGAAGGCTTCCGAATTTTTCCATTAGCTCGGTTTGCTCGGTTGCACTGCGATCCAGCGTTAATAAACCGTGCTCATAACGTAAGCCTAATGTTTGCCCTTTATCATTGCTAAAGAAGTTTAATGCAAGCGGTTGATTTTCGACGGAAATTTGCAAATAAGCGGTATCCAGATTGTCGATTGCAATTTTTTGCTCAATTTCGACCGCTTGTTTTGCGGCGAGTTGAACGATCGGCGTTTGCTGAATTTTACCGTTTTGCACTTTCGTTTGACGCGGCAGGCTTAAGGTTGAATGCCATTTGTATTTATCAGTCGGATAAGTTAAATCCGGCAAGCCGACCCAACCGAATACGATACGATCCGTATTTTGTACCGATTGCGGCGCATAGAAATCAAAACCGTAGTCCAGCTCTTCGATATGTTCGGCAGTTAAGCTGTTACCCTCTAATTTACCCAACGCATAGGTAGCGTGATAGTTGTTTTGGAACTGATGCGCTTCGCGCAATTTACCCTGCGGCGACCAAACAAACACATCTTTACCGTCAAGTCGGAACAGATCCGGACATTCCCACATAAACACATTATCGTTATCAAAGTCTTTTACCGTCAATTCGGCAATTAAACGAGGCGTACTGTCGAGATCGTCCATTTCATATACTAAGCAAGTTCCGGTTAGGTTCTCACGTTGTGCGCCAAGCACAAAGCGAATTTTACCTTCTGCAGTCACAAAGGGTTTAGGATCTCGAACGTGCTCGCTATAGCCGGCAGGCGCTTGATCGATAATGCAACGTTTTTTCAATAATTTGCCCGACTTATCAAAAATCGCAATATTTTGGTGCGGAACACGTTGGTTATCGCTCGCACGGCGAGTATTGCCGGTGTAAAACGCCACGATTTTGTCTTGCCACAGAATCGCACCGCCCGAATAGCAACCGTGTGATTCGAACATTTCATCCGGGATCAAGCGGTCGGATTTTTCAAAAGTTTGTAAATCTCGGCTAATAAAATGCTCCCAATGTTTCATACCGTGCATGGCGTCATAAGGGAACCATTGCGCAAAGATATGGTATTTCTCACCGTCAAAAATTAAGCCGTTCGGATCGTTAAATAAACCGGTTTGCGGTGCCAAGTGGTAGGTCGGATAGAAATCTTTATCGGAAAGCACGCTTTGGCGGATCGTATCTAATTCGCCCTGTTGCGCCGCGTGCAGGCTTTTGTATTTGCCGTTATTGAAAATCTGCATAGTAAAATCCTAAGTGACAAAAAAGCGGTGAAATTTCACCGCTTGTTGTGATTATTGCGCTAAAAACGCTTCTAGCTCGGCTTTATTCGGTAATGCCGACATTGCACCTTTTGCGGTTGTCGCTAATGCGCCGGAAGCATTCGCTTTACGAATAACATCCACTAATACGCTTTCGTCTTTCCAATCCGCAACTTGTGATAAACCGGCAAGTAAGCCGCTGACGAACGCATCGCCGGCACCGGTGGTATCAACCGGTTTTAACGCTTTACCGGCAACCGTTTGGCTGTGACCGTTTAAGTGATAAATCGCCCCGTCTTTACCTAAAGTGATAATGATTAATTTTTCCAGATATTGAGCGGTAATCGCTTTCGTCGCTTGTTCAAGCGTTTCAGTATCGGTTAAAAGGGTTAATTCTTCTTCAGAGAATTTAAGCACGTCCGCCATTGCCACTACGCTATTGACCACTTGTTTCATTTCTTCAAGACTTGCCCAAAGCGATTCGCGTAAATTCGGGTCAAATGAGAAGAAACCGCCCGCTTCTTTTACACGGCGAATCGCTTCAATTGTGGTTGAACGTGAAGGATCGTTAATCAATGCGATAGAGCAGCAGTGTAGGAAATCGCCTTTTTGGAAAGTCGGTAAATCGCCTACTTCAAGGAATTGATCCGCACTCGGGTTTACCATAAAGGTAAAGCTGCGCTCACCGTCGTCTAAACCGACGATCACGGTTGAGGTGCGTTGTTTCGGATCGAGGATCATATGTTCGGTCGAAACCTTTTCCGCATTAAGCGTTTGCTGCATAAATTTGCCGAGCGGATCCAAACCGACGCGACCGATAAAGCCGGCTTCAACGCCCAGACGCGAGACGCCGACCGCAACGTTTGCCGGCGCACCGCCCGCACATTTCAAATAGTGATTTTCGCCGTCCGGAATTAAATCTACTACGGCATCGCCGGTTACCCAAATTTTGCCCATAATCGTGTTCTCTTATCTAGTCAAAAATAGTTAATTTATCTTAGCTAAAACGGTTTAGTTTTGCAAAAGCTATTTCAAGCCATTTAGCCATTATAATTCAAATAAAGGTTTCATACACGAGGAATTACCGATGAAAAAGTCTCTAATCGCACTTTGTTTTACTTCGTTTTTTGCCGCCGCTCCTTTGATGGCGGAGCAGATGAAAGTCGAAAATCTTGATTTAATTCCGGCGGCGAATTTACCGACGGTGGAAGCGGAATTAACCGTTGCGCCGAATGTGCCTAAGCCGTTAGAGCGCGATACGCCGGCAAAAGTGGTGGTCAAGCTGGAAACCTTGGAAAAGGTAATGGAAATCGATAAAGGCGTGAAGTTTAAATATTGGACGTTCAACGGCTCGACACCGGCGCCTTTTATTCGAGTGCGAGAAGGGGATATGGTGGAGTTGCAACTTTCTAATCCGGCAAACGGCAAAATGGCGCATGCGGTGGATTTCCACTCCGCCGCCGCACCGGACGGCGGGGCGAAAGCCAGTTTAACCGAAATCGGTAAGCAAACGACCTTTGCCTTTCGAGCGATGTCGCCGGGGTTATATTTATATCATTGCGGTGCTGATCCGGTCTCGGTACATTTAGGAAAAGGTATGTTCGGTTTAATGTTGGTCGAACCTAAAGAAGGGTTACCGAAAGTCGATAAAGAATTCTATTTAATGCAAAACGAATTTTATGTGAAAGACGGTACCAATCCGGAAATTAAAATTTTCGATATGGGCAAAGCTAGTTATGAATTACCCGATTATGTGGTGTTTAACGGTAAAGTCGGTTCGACTACGGGTAAAAACGCTTTAAAAGCGAAAGTCGGCGAGAAAATCCGTCTATTTGTCGGCAATGCCGGTCCGAATAAAATTTCCTCTTTCCATTTGATCGGTAAACCCTTTGATACGGTCTATGTTGAAGGCGGTTCGCTTAAAAATCACCACGTACAAACCACGCTGATTCCGGCGGGTGGTGTTACCGTGGTTGAAATGGAAATGAAAGTACCGGGCGAATATACCTTTATTGATCACAGTATTTTTAGAACCGATAAAGGGGCGAAAGGTAAGCTGATTGTCGAAGGACCGGAAAATCCGGAACTTTATACCGGTAAAACCAAAGAACAGCAATACGATAAAGTCAATCCGGATGCGGATATTGATGCGGGTTACGTGCATTAATAACAGTTAAATAAAAAACTCAGCTTTTTAGCTGAGTTTTTTATCTGCGTTTGAAAATAGCCGGAGATTAATGACCGCTTAACACTTTCGCCGGTTCTAATTTTGCCGCCCGAGTTGCAGGATAAAGGCTGGCAAACAGGCTTAATACAATGGTGGCGATTAACACATAAGCGACATCTTGCCAGTGCAGTTCGCTCGGTAGGAAATCTACGAAGTAAACGCCGTCGGATAACAATTTGATGCCGAAAAATCCTTCAATCGCTTTAATGATTGCGGTTAAATTCAGCGAAAGTATCACACCGAGTATAATCCCAGCCAACGCCCCTTTCATACCGGACAATAAACCGTACCATAGAAAAATACGTTTGATAAAACCATTATTCGCACCGAGTGTACGCATAATCGCAATATCACCTTGTTTGTCTTTTACCGCCATAATCAGCGTAGAAATAATATTAAAACACGCCACACCGATCACTAATACCATTGCGATATACATCACGGTACGCACCAGCTGAATATCGTTATACATATAACCGAATTTTTCAATCCAAGTATTGAGATACAATGGCTGATTAAAGTTGGCAAGTTCCGGCATTCGCAGTTCTTGTACTTTAAACGGCGCTTTTAGTGCCAACTCTATGCCCGAATATTCGTTCGGTTGATATTCCAATAACTCTTGGGCTTTTTCAATCGGTAATAACGCATAGCTATGGTCGAGTTGCCCTTCCAGTTTTAGTACGCCGGTTACCAGTAAGCTGAAACGTAACGGTTGAGCCAATTTGCCGTCTTCAGTCGGCTGCGGTAATAACAGCGTGACTTCATCGCCAGTGACGACTTCCAAATCTTTAGCAATGCCGGCACCAAGAATCAAGCCGCCTTGTTGATGGAACGCTTGCCATTGCTCACTCGGAATATAATGGCTAAGCGAACTGACTTTATCTTGCTTAACCGGATCAACACCTCGAACTTGGGCGATTTTTAGTTGCGTACCGTTTTCAATCAAGCCGGTAAAGCTAACGAAGGGCGAAGAAGCGGTCACATTCGGATTACTATTTGCAAGATTTTCCAGTTTTTTACCCGCTTGTATCGGGGCGTTTTCATTACCGTTGTAGGAATACAGTTCAGCGTGCGGAACAACGGAAAGCACTCGCTGATTTAACTCTCGCTCGAAGCCATTCATCGCACTTAAGCCGATAATTAATACAGCGACACCAAGCGCAATCCCAATACTGGAAAACAGCGAGATTAAGGAGACCAACCGATTTTTTTGTTTGCCTCGTTGATAACGCCAGCTAATAAAAAAAGGGGTATTCATTAATCTGCCTCACTTAATACACCGTCTCGCATTACAAAGCGGCGAGCTAATTTATTTGCCAGATTTAAGTCGTGAGTGACCAATAAAAACGCAATATTTTGTTCGGTATTCAGTTGTTTGATCAGATCAAAAATACTTTCTGTAGTTTTTTGGTCGAGGTTACCGGTCGGTTCATCAGCTAATACGAGCGCCGGATTATTAACTAACGCACGGGCAATCGCGACACGTTGGCGTTCGCCACCGGAAAGCGCTGACGGACGATGAGTAATTCGGTGCGATAATCCGACCGCTTGTAGCATTTTTTCGGCACGATCGCGTGCTTCGCTTTTATTTTGATTACCGATTAGCATTGGCATCATCACGTTTTCAAGCGCAGTAAAATCCGCCATTAAGTGATGGAATTGGTAAACGAAACCGAGATTTTGGTTACGTAGTTGCGCCAGTTTATTCGCACTTAATTTTTGTAGCGATTGTTGTTTGATCCAAACTTCGCCGGAACTCGGTTGATCCAAACCGCCAAGCGTATGTAATAGGGTACTTTTGCCTGAACCGGATGAGCCGACAATTGCCACCAATTCACCGCTATTCATCGAAAATGAAACGTCTTTGAGGACTTGCACCTTTTGGTTGCCCTCATCATAAAATTTGCTGATATTTTCACAGCGTAATAATTCGGTCATATTGTTTTTATCTTCATTTAAGTGGAAATATTTAGAACCACGGAACACACTGAATACACAGAAATTTTTTCCGTACTATCCGAGTATTCCGTGGTTAAGAATATTTATATCCCAATCCGAGGTTTCTCTTGTAAACCTCAGAATACACGGAATACATAGAAATTATTGCATTTTATTTTCCGTGTTATCCGAGTATTCCGTGGTTAAAACTATTCGTATCTCAATGCCTGAGCCGGCTCAATTTTTGCCGCTCGGTATGCCGGATAAAGGGTACAAACCAATGACAACACAATCGAAGTCACGATAATGGTTGCCACCTGCATTGGCGAAATCAGTGTCGGCAGATGAATATTCGGATTGAGTAACGCCACAATCTCATCCAAATTGAGCGTGATAATCGTACCGATAATGCCACCCAAAATCGAACCGATTACGCCGACAATCGCACCTTGGAAAATAAAAATTTGCGTTACTTGTCGTTTAGTTAAACCTTGGGTTTGTAAGATGGCGATTTCACCTTGTTTATCCACCACCATCAGACTGAGTGAGGTCACGATATTGGAAATGGCAACGATAATGATCAGGCTGATCAATAAACCCATCATATTTTTTTCCATACGAACCGCTTGGAAAAATTCACCTTTTTGTTCTCGCCAGTCACTAATTTGGTAGTTATTTGCAGCGAAATGTTGGCTAAGTTCGGTAACTTGGAACGGATCTTGCAAATATAACCGCATACCTTGCACTTGGTCTTCGGTTATCCGCAGTAAACGCCCAACATCGGCAAGGTTGGCGAAAAGGGTATATTCGCTTGCTTCATTGTTGCTGTGATAAACGCCGACTACGTTAAATAAACGCTGAACCGGCACACGCCCCATCGGCGTATATTGACTGTTTTCGGTAATCATCAAGCGGATCTTTTCGCCAGTACCGATATTCAACTTATTTGCAAGGCGCGAACCGATCAATACGTTAAATTCACCTTGTGGTAAGAGTGTTTTGACATCTTCGCCAATCAACATTGGATCGTCACTTTCATTTTCAACACCAAGTAACTGACCGGCGTTGATTCCTTGTTGGCTTTGAATAATCACATTCGCCTTATTAATCGCCACACTTTTACTGGCAAATGACGGTAAGCTAAGTGATTGATTTTTATCGAAATGTCCTTCTTGTGGTAATACAATGGCGTGCGGAAGTGTTGAAAGCAAATTGCGCTTTTGCATATTCTCCAAGCCGTTCATGACCGACAGCACGATCACTAATGCCATTACGCCAAGTACGATCCCGAAACTTGCTAAGTTGGTCACCAAACGCCCGAACCGGTCGGCACTTTTGGAACGCCAATAACGAAAGGCAATAAAAAGAGTTGTTAAATTCATAATTTATCTTGAGTTACATTACTCCAATACAAAAGCAAGCGGTCAAATTTACCGAATTTTTTGCAAATTTTCGCTAACTTTAAACCGCTTGTGTCTTTTGGAAATGAGGCTATTTCGTAGAAAATTATTTTCCGTTGAGTACAAATTCTTCCATATTCTGCGTCACTTTATTCACTAAAGTGGTAACCGCCGAATTGCTTGCCCACGCAACGTGCGGGGTAATTAATAAGTTCGGTAAACGTTTTGCCGCCTGCATTAACGGATTGTCTTTTTCCGGCGGTTCTTTGACTAATACGTCCAGCGCCGCACCGGCAATCTTGCCCTGTTCTAAAGCCGCTAATAATGCTGCTTCATCCACTAACGGGCCTCTGCCGGTATTGATTAAATAAGCGGTCGGTTTCATTAATGCCAAGGTTTCGGCGTTAATCAGGTTTTGAGTTGAATCGGTGAGCGGGCAATGTAATGAAATAACATCCGCTTGCTTAAACACTTCTTCAAAAGCGGTATAACCTTCGCGAATTTCAGTTGCACCTTTGTGTTCTGCAAAAATGACTTTCATTCCGACCGCTTGTGCTAAGCGAGCCACCTCCGAACCGGTGTTGCCTTTGCCGAAAATACCTAAGGTTGAGCCGCGAATATCGGTTACCGGATGATCGACATAGCAGAATTGTCCGCAAGTCGCCCAACGATCCGAGGTGATTTGATCACGATGATAACCGATTAAGCTGTGCTTTAACGCAAAAATCATACCTAAAACGTGTTCCGGCACCGTTGTGGTGGAATAGCCGGTTACGTTTTTTACTGCAATACCCAGCTCTTTCGCTGCGACTAAATCAACATTATTGGTACCGGTGGCGGTAATCGCAATTAATTTAAGTTTCGGTAATTGAGCCAGTAATTTTCTGCCGAGTAATACTTTGCTGGTGACGATAATATCCGCATCTTTAGCACGCTCAAAGGTTTGTGAAGCATCGGTACTGTCGTATTCAGTCCAAGTATGAGGAAATGAAGGGCGAGGGATTTCGTGGGTAGGCACGCCGGTTTTATCTAAAAAAACGATATTAAGCACAGTCATAGGAGGCTCCTTAAATTTTTACCACGAGAAGTAATGACTCCTCGTGGTAATTGCATTAATTTGACGTATCGATTTCTTCGAATGATTTCACTAAATCATCGATCGCTTTCATTTGGCTAACGAATGCTTCTAATTTTGATAACGGTAAGGCTGACGGACCGTCACATTTTGCATTATTCGGATCCGGATGCGCTTCAAGGAATAAACCGGCTAAACCGATCGCCATACCGCTACGAGCCAATTCGGTTACTTGATCACGGCGACCGCCGGATGCTGCACCGAACGGGTCACGGCATTGTAATGAATGAGTCACGTCAAAAATGACCGGACAGCCTTTCGATACTTTTTTCATAATGTTAAAGCCGAGCATATCCACTACTAAATTATCGTAGCCGAAGTTAGTCCCACGGTCGCAAAGGATCACGTTTTCGTTACCGCATTCCGCAATTTTTTCCACAATATTGCCCATTTGACCCGGGCTTAAAAATTGTGGTTTTTTCACGTTGATTACCGCACCGGTACGTGCCATTGCTTCGACTAAATCCGTTTGGCGAGCTAAGAACGCCGGTAACTGGATAATATCTACCACTTCTGCAACCGGTTTGCATTGATAAATTTCGTGTACGTCGGTAATGATATTTACACCGAAAGTATCTTTTAATTCTTGGAAGATTTTTAAACCTTCTTCCATACCCGGTCCACGGTAAGAATGAATTGACGAGCGATTCGCCTTATCGAACGAAGCTTTAAATACATAAGGCACACCAAGTTTATTAGTAACTTCTACGTATTGTTCACAGACACGCATTGCCATATCGCGGCTTTCTAATACGTTCATGCCGCCGAATAAAGTAAACGGCTTATCATTCGCCACTTCGATATTGCCGACTTTTACGATTTTGTTGTTCATGTTCTATTTCCTTAATCCAAAAGGATTTTAAGTAAGTTAAAGGTTAAAAATTAATGTAATCGACTTTCTTTACTTTTTTGCTCTAAACCTTTTATTTCGAGTTTGAGCATGACTGCAGAAGGATCTTCCGGACATTGATCGATAAAATAGCTGAGATCTTCATAAGCAGCTTGGAAGCAATCCATACTTGCCAGCACCATACCGCGATCACGGATTTCATACGGATCTTCCGGGCTGAATACTAAGCGATATTCGATTAAGCGTAAGGTTTCTTCGTATTTACCTTCACGAGTGAGAGCCATTTTAAACACGGTTTCCACTCGTTCTAATAATTCGGACGGTTTTGCTCGGCGGAGTAATTCGGGAGTAAGCTCCGTACCGTAGCCGATTTCACCTTCAAGCCATTTACCGAGCAATTCCAACGGCATAAAACTGCCATCCCACGGATTAATAAAACGTACGGTGGTTTTACCTTTCTCATCTTTCATCTCGGCACGCAGAATTAACTGAGTCGGGAAATTAACCGGATAAATAGGTAAATCGAGCGAAGCCGCTAAATAAAGCACGATTGCTCCAACCGAAACCGGCATACCTGAATGCGTGCGAATCACTTTATTGAGTAACAGATTATCCGTATGGAAATATTGCTGATAATGGCAGTTAAATCCCCATTCCTGATAAACTAAAGTAAGCAATTGTCGGATTCTGTCCGCATCGGATTCGGCATTCACTTGATAGCGAGCTTTTTTCACTAAAGCCGACATTAAACCGAATACCTGAGGTTCGGTTAAGGAATCATCCACCAGTAATGTTAAGCGTACCATTTCACGGTACAAATATTTTTGTAATTCTTTCGGGCTGATTTCAACTTTCGGCAGATCTAATTCTTTTAATAATTCTTCAATCACATCGTCCATTTATTTTGCCTTTCTTACTGCTTTAGTTAAGCGGTCATTACCGCCGTAATCTTGGAATGATTCAATCTCATCCCATTGATAGTGTTTGAAAATTTGTTGCACCGCTTGAGCTTGTTGCCAACCGTGTTCCAATATTAATGCGCCGTTATCGCTTAAGTGAAGCGGTGCGTTTTCGATAATTTTTTGCAAATCGCTTAAGCCGTCCTGCTCGGCAACAAGAGCGGAGAGCGGTTCAAAACGTACATCGCCGTATTGAAGATTCTCATCTTGTTGATCAATGTAGGGCGGATTGCTAACAATAAGATCAAATTGCTGATTTTCAAGAGCGGAAAACCAATCGCTTTGTAAAAATCGAACGTTTTCAAAGCCTAAATTTTGACGATTGGTTTCGGCAAGCGTAACCGCCTCCAGCTTAAAATCCACGCCGATAATTTGCGCTTTATCGCCCAATTCTGAAGCAAGTGCTAAGGCGATAGCTCCGGTACCGGTGCCTAGATCCAAAATTTGCAACGTTTGTTGGCTTTCCAACCGCTTGTAAACCCAATCCAACGCGACTTCAACCAAACGTTCCGTGTCCGGACGAGGAATTAACGTATGCGGCGAAACTTTCAACGGCAACGACCAAAATTCCTTTTCGCCTAAAATATACGCCATCGGCTCGCCCTGCAAACGGCGAGCCAATAATTGCGCAAGTTCCGCTAATTCCGTCTGATGCAGCGCAGTTTCGCCAAACGCAAAAATGGCAGATTTTGTGCGTTTTGTGACCGCTTGCAAAAGTAGATTGGCATCGGTTTT
Source organism: Actinobacillus lignieresii (assembly GCF_900444945.1). Lineage (NCBI taxonomy): Bacteria > Pseudomonadati > Pseudomonadota > Gammaproteobacteria > Pasteurellales > Pasteurellaceae > Actinobacillus > Actinobacillus lignieresii. Next base: position 2,225,783 of record NZ_UFRM01000001.1, read on the forward strand.
AGGATTCAGATAAGGATCTTGGGCAATATTGGCATTAAGTGCCGCTATTGCCTGATCAAGCCATTGGGTATAGTTCATATTATTTGTTCGGACGAACACAAAGTCCGGTACGAGCCGTACCGCCGATATTTTGTTTAATGCTAAACGCATTCGGCGCAAAATTGCTTACTTCGATATTTAACGGTTTTTGTTCCGCTTTTGCTAATTGGTTGTTAATTGCTTCGTAGTATTTTTGCTCGGTAGTATTGAGCTTTTTATCCGTTTTTAATGCTTGTTGGATTTCCGCACTATGCGCTCGAGTAATAGTGCCGTCGATAAACTTATAGGTCAGTTGTTTGTTATCGTAAGACCAACTACCGGTACGTTTCACATCATATTGGAATAACGGTTTATCGTTCGGTAACATCACTTTGCCTAAATAAGTCGCTTTGCCGTCTTTGCTTAATGTAACATTGTTACTGGTTGCAATGTTGCCGCCGTCCATACGACATTCCCAGTTACCGATAAAACTTTTTGCGCTCATAGGCTCATTAACGGTAGAAGTTGAGTTGTTATAAGAACAAGCCGCAAGTAAGCTGACTGTTGCCGCTAAAATAATTTTTTTCATATGCTTTCCAAAATAAAAGTAATTTAACTAAAAAGAAGAGGGCGGTTGCGCCCTCATCACGCTTAAGCCTGCTCTGAAAGCGCGGCTAATTGATCCGCTTGGTATTCAGTAATAATCGGTTGAATTAATTCGTCAATTTTACCGTTCATCACTTCGTCTAAGCGGTAAACCGTAAGGTTGATACGGTGATCGGTAACGCGACCTTGCGGGTAGTTATAAGTACGGATCTTATCCGAACGGTCGCCCGAACCCAGTAAGTTACGGCGGGTATCCGCTTGTTCCGCCGCTTGGCGTTCTTGTTCAACTTGCACGATACGAGAAGCTAACACCGCAAGTGCTTTCGCTTTGTTTTTGTGTTGTGAACGTTCGTCTTGGCACTCTACTACGATACCGGTCGGAATATGGGTGATTCGTACCGCAGAGTCGGTGGTATTAACGTGCTGACCGCCGGCACCCGACGAGCGATAAGTATCGATACGTAAATCCGTTGGGTTAATTTCCGGCATTTCCGATTCCGGTAATTCCGGCATGACTGCAACGGTACACGCAGAGGTGTGGATACGGCCTTGTGATTCGGTTTTCGGTACACGTTGTACACGGTGACCGCCCGATTCGAATTTAAGCTGACCGTACACGCCTTCGCCGCTGATTTTAACGATAATTTCTTTATATCCGCCTTGTTCGCTTTCATTGGCGGACATTTCTTCGATTCTCCAGCGTTTGCTTTCGCAATAACGGCTGTACATACGGTATAAATCGCCGGCGAAAATACCCGCTTCGTCACCACCCGTACCGGCACGAATCTCTAAGAATGCGTTGTATTCGTCATTCGGATCTTTCGGCAGTAACAGAATTTGTAAGTGTTGCTCCAGATTTTCGATTTCGGCTTTATTTTCCGCAATTTCTTCCGCCGCCATCTCTTTCATATCCGGATCATCAAGCAGAATTTGCGCTTCTTCGATATCGCTGTTTAATTTTTTCCAACGGTTGAAAGTCGTCACTACTTCTTCAAGTTGCGAATATTCTTTTGAATAAGCACGGAATTTGTCTTGATCGTTAATCACGGACGGATCACCTAATAAGGCTTGTAATTCCTCATGACGTTCGCTCAGGCTTTCTAATTTGTTAATAATAGAGTCTTTCATTGTTCGATTTATATCTGTTTAATTGAGTGAAAAATATTGGGATTATAGCTGAAAATGCGGAAAAATGCTCGCAGTAAAAATAATAATAAGCGGTTGAATTTCGTTAAAAATAAGTAATTTTTTAAACATAAAATTGATGACCGATTTCCTAGCTAAAATTTTCGGATCTGTCAATCGCACAAGCGGTAAATTTTTCACAAAAATTTACAAGATTTCCACAGGATTTTCAGGTATTATAACCAATCTTTTTCACTCATTTTATTCC
>NZ_UFRM01000002.1 GCF_900444945.1 Actinobacillus lignieresii
TTAAATAGATAATTAATAAAAATATACAAAGCCATTGTTAATATAAACATAAGATAGCGAAATAATATATGTTGCTCTCTTAATTTCTTATCTAGAAAATCTTGTTCTTCTTTGCTGGTAAATAAACTGCAAATAGTTTCCAGGTTATTTGGATGTATCTTGAATTTTATTTTACCTTCTTCACAGTGGTAAGCTGTTATTTCATTTTCTTGATTGCTAGGAGTGTAAAAAATATCGGAGTAACTAAACTTTCTTACCTTGTCATGACTTATCCAATAAGTCTCTCTACTATCTGTAAATTCTAGCAAGGCATAATTTCCAATAGATAAATTTATTAATATAGGTAGAAGAGCTAGAAAGCATATAAAAGCAATGATGAATCCGGCTATAGTACTTAACAATTTTCTTTTACTTGGTACATTACGAACATTAGTGTTTCAATATCAAATTCTCCTTTAAGCTTAGATAGCAACCTATAATCTAATTCATATTTTCTTATCCATTTTTCAAATTCCTGCTTATGTTTTAAACTTGTTGCATTGGTTTATAATAAAATTAAATTTTTCAATTTCTATTATGTCATTAATCAAAGAACCTTTCTCATTATTAGTTTTATCTTTCCCTATAATAATATAAGCAAACCGATGTGTAATGGAAAACGCTGACTTTGCCCTGCATTTATAATATAAAATAATTAGTAAGATTATAATTGGGGTGAGAATATAATAGACTATATTTGAATATTTTTGAAAGAAGCCAAAAAATCATTTCAATATCTTGCATAAAAAAATCCTCTTTAAAAATTTGATATTCGCAGTAGAATCTGTAGTCTATTTGCTCTCATCTATCTATACAAGCTAGTTAGTAAAAATTTTTAGTTTTCAATGAAACCTCAATGGCTTCTGCCTCCTGACTTGTACTTTTTTGTAAGATATGCCAAAAGTGTTACCTAGGGTAATTTTTATCTTATAGATTCCCCTCTCTCTGATTTTCGCAAAGTCGTTACTTTGCTCAAATCTGTCTCTCTCCCGCAAGGGGGAGAGAGACAGTTTGTTAAAGCGTGTAGCGAAACAAGCAGAGAGAGGGGAAAATATCCTTAAATTAGTTTAATTTACGATGTTATCTTAGATTAAACTGACTTTTTCTTTTTTATGTGGTGGCTTTGTGAAATTTGCGAGAAATCAGACCGCTTGCTTGTGTTAGAATAAATAGACATTTGAAGAGGAGAATAGTATGATCTTGCCTACCTAGCCGAATTGCCGAGAGAAGAATTTATTGAGCGTAGAAATCGTGTGTTTGAGCAAATGCAGGATAATTCTGCGTTGGTGGTGTTTACCGAAACCGAGAAACGCCGTAATAGCGATTGCGATTATTTGTTCCGACCTGATAGTTATTTCTGGTATTTAACCGGTTTTGCCGAGCCGAAATCGGCATTGTTGCTGATTAAAAAAGACAGTAAAAATGAGAGTGTGATTTTTTTTGCGTAAAAAAGATCCGCTAATGGAAACGTGGAACGGCCGCCGTTTGGGGATTGAAAAAGCCCCTGAAACCTTGAACGTGGATTTGGCATTTGATATTGAGGATATTGTGCGTGTTTTTGCAGAAAAAACGCAAAATTTGACCGCTTATTACTATGCGAAAGGCTTACAAGAATGGGGCGATAGCATAGTGGCGGAACAGTTTGCTGACGTGATTGACTGGCAGCCGATGTTGTCGGAAATGCGCTTAATTAAATCGACAGCGGAGATCGCTTTGATTCAGCAAGCCTGTCATATCTCGGGATTGGCACATATCCGAGCAATGAAACAAACTCGCCCAAATCGTTATGAATTGGAAATTGAGGGCGAGATTCAGCACGAATTTACCCGCTTGGGGCGAGATTTCCTGCTTATAATTCGATTGTGGCAAGTGGTGAAAATGCCTGTATTTTGCACTACAACGAAAATGATCAGGTATTAAAAGACGGTGATTTATTGCTGATTGACGCAGGGGCGGAATTTGCTCATTATGCGGGCGATATTACTCGAACCTTCCCGATTAGTGGTAAATTTTCTGAACCGCAACGAGAGATTTATCAGCTCGTGTTGGACGCAATGAAAGAAGCAGCTAAATGGCTTATTCCGCAAAGCTCGATCAAAATTGCCAATGAAAAAGCGGTGCAAGTGCTAACCGAAGGTTTGGTTCGCTTAGGCATTTTGAAAGGCGAAGTCGAACAGTTAATCGCAGAGAAAGCCTATCGCCAATTCTATATGCACGGCTTGGGGCATTGGCTTGGTTTAGACGTTCACGATGTCGGCAATTATGGCACTGAGCGAGATCGTCCGCTTGAAATCGGTATGGTGCTAACCCTTGAACCGGGTTTATATATTTCAAGTGAGGCGGATGTACCTGAGCAATACAAAGGCATTGGTGTGCGTATTGAGGATAATTTATTGATTACTGAATATGGCAATAAAAATTTGACAAGCGGTTGCCCGAAAGAAATTGCTGATATTGAAGCAATTATGAATGTTCAGTAGATAGGAAAAGTAAATAACCACAGGAACGACACGGAATACACAGGAAAATTTTTCGTAGTGACGCTGATGTAATCTTCGTGGTTATTTTTATATCGAGCTTTAAGCTCGATATAAAAAATAACCACGAGTATACATCAGCGTCATCACGAAAAATTTCTGTGTATTCCGTGCGTTCTGTGGTTATTTACTTTTCCTATCTACTGAACATTCATAATTGCTTCAATATCAGCAATTTCTTTCGGGCAACCGCTTGTCAAATTTTTATTGCCATATTCAGTAATCAATAAATTATCCTCAATACGCACACCAATGCCTTTGTATTGCTCAGGTACATCCGCCTCACTTGAAATATATAAACCCGGTTCAAGGGTTAGCACCATACCGATTTCAAGCGGACGATCTCGCTCAGTGCCATAATTGCCGACATCGTGAACGTCTAAACCAAGCCAATGCCCCAAGCCGTGCATATAGAATTGGCGATAGGCTTTCTCTGCGATTAACTGTTCGACTTCGCCTTTCAAAATGCCTAAGCGAACCAAACCTTCGGTTAGCACTTGCACCGCTTTTTCATTGGCAATTTTGATCGAGCTTTGCGGAATAAGCCATTTAGCTGCTTCTTTCATTGCGTCCAACACGAGCTGATAAATCTCTCGTTGCGGTTCAGAAAATTTACCACTAATCGGGAAGGTTCGAGTAATATCGCCCGCATAATGAGCAAATTCCGCCCCTGCGTCAATCAGCAATAAATCACCGTCTTTTAATACCTGATCATTTTCGTTGTAGTGCAAAATACAGGCATTTTCACCACTTGCCACAATCGAATTATAAGCAGGAAATCTCGCCCCAAAGCGGGTAAATTCGTGCTGAATCTCGCCCTCAATTTCCAATTCATAACGATTTGGGCGAGTTTGTTTCATTGCTCGGATATGTGCCAATCCCGAGATATGACAGGCTTGCTGAATCAAAGCGATCTCCGCTGTCGATTTAATTAAGCGCATTTCCGACAACATCGGCTGCCAGTCAATCACGTCAGCAAACTGTTCCGCCACTATGCTATCGCCCCATTCTTGTAAGCCTTTCGCATAGTAATAAGCGGTCAAATTTTGCGTTTTTTCTGCAAAAACACGCACAATATCCTCAATATCAAATGCCAAATCCACGTTCAAGGTTTCAGGGGCTTTTTCAATCCCCAAACGGCGGCCGTTCCACGTTTCCATTAGCGGATCTTTTTTACGCAAAAAAATCACACTCTCATTTTTACTGTCTTTTTTAATCAGCAACAATGCCGATTCGGCTCGGCAAAACCGGTTAAATACCAGAAATAACTATCAGGTCGGAACAAATAATCGCAATCGCTATTACGGCGTTTCTCGGTTTCGGTAAACACCACCAACGCAGAATTATCCTGCATTTGCTCAAACACACGATTTCTACGCTCAATAAATTCTTCTCTCGGCAATTCGGCTAGGTAGGCAAGATCCATACTATTCTCCTCTTCAAAATGTCTATTTATTCTAACACAAGCAAGCGTCTGATTTCTCGCAAATTTCACAAAGCCACCACATAAAAAAGAAAAGTCAGTTTAATCTAAGATAACATCGTAAATTAAACTAATTTAAGGATATTTTCCCCTCTCTCTGCTTGTTTCGCTACACGCTTTAACAAACTGTCTCTCTCCCCCTTGCGGGAGAGAGACAGATTTGAGCAAAGTAACGACTTTGCGAAAATCAGAGAGAGGGGAATCTATAAGATAAAAATTACCCTAGGTAACACTTTGGCATATCTTACAAAAAAGTACAAGTCAGGAGGCAGAAGCCATTGAGGTTTCATTGAAAACTAAAAATTTTTACTAACTAGCTTGTATAGATAGATGAGAGCAAATAGACTACAGATTCTACTGCGAATATCAAATTTTTAAAGAGGATTTTTTTATGCAAGATATTGAAATGATTTTTTGGCTTCTTTCAAAAATATTCAAATATAGTCTATTATATTCTCACCCCAATTATAATCTTACTAATTATTTTATATTATAAATGCAGGGCAAAGTCAGCGTTTTCCATTACACATCGGTTGCTTATATTTATTATAGGGAAAGATAAAACTAATAATGAGAAAGGTTCTTTGATTAATGACATAATAGAAATTGAAAAATTTAATTTTTATTATAAACCAATGCAACAAGTTTAAAACATAAGCAGGAATTTGAAAAATGGATAAGAAAATATGAATTAGATTATAGGTTGCTATCTAAGCTTAAAGGAGAATTTGATATTGAAACACTAAGTGTTCGTAATGTACCAAGTAAAAGAAAATTGTTAAGTACTATAGCCGGATTCATCATTGCTTTTATATGCTTTCTAGCTCTTCTACCTATATTAATAAATTTATCTATTGGAAATTATGCCTTGCTAGAATTTACAGATAGTAGAGAGACTTATTGGATAAGTCATGACAAGGTAAGAAAGTTTAGTTACTCCGATATTTTTTACACTCCTAGCAATCAAGAAAATGAAAAACAGCTTACCACTGTGAAGAAGGTAAAATAAAATTCAAGATACATCCAAATAACCTGGAAACTATTTGCAGTTTATTTACCAGCAAAGAAGAACAAGATTTTCTAGATAAGAAATTAAGAGAGCAACATATATTATTTCGCTATCTTATGTTTATATTAACAATGGCTTTGTATATTTTTATTAATTATCTATTTAATTTAGCTAATGCTAGAGATGTATATAATATGATAAAAAGAAAAGTCAAATAATAAAAACTTAAAGCCCGATGAGTAATCGGGCTTTTTTCTATCAAACCTCCAACAACACCGCCTTCAACTCCCCAATCTTGTCCCTTACCGCAGCCGCTTTTTCGAACTCAAGATCCTTAGCAAAATCTCGCATTTGTTGTTCGAGTTGTTTGAGTTCTTTTTCCAGCTCTTTGCGGGATTTTGGTTTGTAGGTATTTGCAGATTTTTCTTCGATTTTAACCGCTTGTTTGCCTCGTTTCGGCTTGTCGGTTTGTCCGATGTCGAGCAATTCGCCTACTTTTTTGTTGAGGGCTTGCGGAGTAATACCGTGTTCTTCGTTGTATTTTTGTTGTTTTTCTCGGCGGCGTTCGGTTTCGGTAATCGCTTTTTGCATAGAGTTAGTAATGCGGTCGCCGTAAAGAATTGCTTTACCGTTCAGGTTTCGAGCTGCACGTCCGATGGTCTGAATTAATGAACGTTCGGAACGTAAAAAGCCTTCTTTATCCGCATCTAAAATCGCCACCAGCGACACTTCCGGCATATCCAAGCCCTCACGCAATAAGTTGATGCCGACCAATACGTCAAACATTCCCATACGCAAGTCGTGAATAATTTCTACCCGTTCAACCGTATCAATATCGCTATGCAGATAACGCACACGCACGCCGTGTTCATCGAGGTAATCGGTTAAATCTTCCGCCATTTTCTTGGTTAGCGTAGTGATTAGTACACGTTCATCTACCGCTACTCGTTTTGTGAATTTCGGATAGTACGTCATCAACCTGCGTAGCGACTGGACGAACTTCGATGATCGGGTCTAATAATCCCGTTGGGCGAACCACTTGATCCACCACATCGCCGTTTGATTTTTCTAGCTCGTAGTTACCCGGTGTTGCCGATACATAAATCGTCTGCGGCGCAAGACGTTCAAATTCTTCAAAGCGTAACGGGCGGTTATCCAACGCAGACGGCAAGCGGAAACCGTATTGCACCAACGTTTCTTTTCTGGCTCGGTCGCCTCGATACATACCGCCGATTTGCGGTACGGTAACGTGGCTTTCGTCAATAATCAGCAAGCCGTCCGCCGGCATATAGTCGAATAATGTCGGAGGCGGTTCGCCCTCTTTTCTGCCCGACAGATAGCGTGAATAGTTTTCGATCCCCGAGCAATAGCCCAGCTCATTCATCATTTCAATATCGAATTGCGTGCGTTGAGTAATACGTTGTTCTTCCAACAATTTATTTTCTTTGATGAAGTATTCTCGGCGTTCCACCAGCTCTTGTTTGATTTCTTCAATCGCATTCAAAATGCGTTCACGAGGGGTAACGTAGTGGGTTTTCGGATAAATGGTATAGCGAGGTACTTTGCCCAAACTATGTCCGGTAAGCGGATCAAACAACGAAAGGCTTTCGATTTCATCGTCAAACAATTCAACCCGTAACGCTATTTCATCCGATTCGGCAGGGAAAATATCAATCACTTCGCCACGCACACGGAAAGTCGAACGCTGAAATGCTTGATCGTTACGGGTATATTGCAATTCGGCAAGACGAGCGAGGATCTCTCGTTGGCCGATAATCGCCCCCACTTGCAAATGCAACATCATTTGCATATAAGCGTCCACGTCCCCCAAACCATAAATGGCGGAAACAGAAGCCACTACGATAGTATCTCGGCGTTCAAGGAATGATTTGGTTGCCGACAGTCGCATCTGTTCGATTTGTTCGTTAATCGACGCATCTTTTTCGATAAAAGTATCGCTACTCGGCACATAGGCTTCCGGTTGGTAATAGTCATAGTAAGACACAAAGTATTCCACCGCATTTTCTGGGAAGAAGGCTTTCATCTCGGCATACAGCTGAGCAGCAAGCGTTTTATTCGGCGCAAGCAACATTGCCGGACGATTGAGTTGAGCAATCACATTAGCAATGGTAAAGGTTTTACCCGAACCGGTTACCCCCAGTAACGTTTGATGCGCCAATCCGTCATTTAGCCCTTCGGTCAATTTGGCAATCGCTGACGGCTGATCGCCAGAGGGTTTAAACGGGCTATGTAAAATAAAAGGTTTGCCTTGCTTGCTCATATCACATCCTATCCAAGAAATTTCGGATAGGATTTTAGCACAAGCAAGCGGTCAATTTTCTAAAAAAATTTACAAATTAAAATGTGAATCAGATCACAAAATCAACACCATTGTTTTGATAATGATTATTAATAAGAATATGATTACCACACTATTCTTAGATAGAGGAAAATTTTATGCGTTTAACAAAATTAGCCGTGCTGCTTTCCGGTGTATTACTGACGACTCAATCTTTTGCATTAGACTTAAGCAAAGAAACCGAAACTTATAAACAATTTGTGGTTGAGCAAATCGACCGCTTAGTTACCGACACCGAGAAATTTGTTGCTTATCTAGATAAAGGCGATGTGCAAAAAGCGAAACAAATTTACCCGCTTGCACGAATGTATTTTGAACGTTCCGAACCGATTGCCGAGAGTTTTGGCGATTTGGATCCTCGTATTGACGCACGCCTTGCCGATTTAACCGAAGAAGGCAAAACGGAAAAAGATTGGTCCGGCTTCCAAAAATCGAAAAAGTTTTATGGGAGAAAAATACCACTAAAGGTACAAAAGCGACTGCGGAACAACTGCTAAAAGACGTTAAAGAATTACGCGCCCAAAATTCCGACGGCGGAAGTTACTCCCGAATTAATGATCACCGGTGCGGTGGATTTATTAAATGAGGTGTCCACCACTAAAGTAACCGGTGAAGAGGAAATTTTCTCTAAAACCGACCTTTACGATTTCAAAGCGAATATTGAGGGGGCGGAAAAAATCTATGAAATCTTTAAACCGCAATTAGACAAAACCGATGCGAAACTTTCGGCGAAATCGCCGCGCTTTGCTGCGGTCAATAGCTTACTGGCAAAACACAATAAAGCGAAAAACGGTTACGATTACGTAGCTTATAACAAATTGTCAAAAAACGATGTTAAAGCATTAGCCGAGGCAGTAAACCAACTGGGCGAGCCGTTGGCGCAATTAGGCGTTCTCTTAGAGAAATAAGGTAGGAATAAATTATGGCAGAAATCCATTCTCGCCGTGATTTTCTAAAAAATACCGCATTGGTAGGAGCTGGCTTATTGTCGGCTCCTGCTTTTGCTTTAGAATCACGACAACTCACTGCGCAAGCACATAACCAATATCCTTTTTATGGTAAACACCAAGCCGGCATTGTTACCCTGCACAAAAACATATCTATTTTCTCGTCTTGGATTTAGATACCGCCGATATTGCAAAAGTGAAGAGATTTTCCAAACTTGGACGCGTTATAGTAATAATCTGACACAAGGTGAAAATGTCAAGCCTATAGCAACAACGCGTATGTTCCGCCTGCGGATACCGGTGAAGCCGGATAGTTTTGGACCCGCAAGATCTCACTATCACTTTCG